>NZ_JAMQTI010000008.1:0-256849 GCF_032883055.1 Mycobacterium sp. 29Ha | reverse complement strand
TTCCCAGCCGGAAACCGCTACTGCCATCACCTTGGACGAAAAATCGGGGCTAGCCGTCGCGCGGAGGATCGACGATGACCGAGATTTCCTTGCCCAGTTGGTATCCCGGCATCAGCGGTAGCTCGTCTCCGCTCCAGAACACCCCGGGGTCGAACCAGTTGTAGCTCTTCTCCGTCGACATCAATCCCATCTCCTCATAGGTGATCGCGACGGTCTCGGCGCAGTAGGCAGTCTCCACACCACCTTGCAGCTTCGCCTGCTTCTTCTTCTGGGTGGCCTCACTGACTTTCCGGTGCAGGAACGGAATTCCGCGCGTGAAGTCGGCGGTGTTCACCCGGCCACGAAACCACCGGCCGGTGAGCCTCGCCGTGCTGGGAAAGGGTGTGCCGTCCATGCGGGCAACCACTTTCAGCGCGCGGTCCTCCTGCTCGCGGGTGGCCTCCGGCGTGAGCTGACGAAACCAGCAGCGCTGGTGATAGTTGTGCACCCAACGTTCGACGACCTGGCGTGCATCGTTGAGCTGAACTCCGCGGTGGTTGCCGCCGGACCACATGTCGGTGAGCTTGTCGCCGAGTTCGGCGTGCCAGATCAGCGGTGGCAAATCCTCGATGGCGATCGTCATTCCGACGTGGTTGACCGGGCTGTTGCTCATCGCCTGAATGGCGCGATCGGGTCCCGACGTGCCCCGGAACAGCCAGAGATCGCCGGTCCGGGTCTCTTCGAGCGCCTTGGCCAGCGACACGGAGCTTGGATTCACGAGAGCAGCTTAGGCAGACTCTCGGTATGCGTGGCATTTGGAAGTGGGTCGGACTGGCCGGGGTCGCCGGTGTCGTGGCGGGCGGGGCGCTGGTGGCGCGCGATCAGCGGCGGCGCAATGCGTACACACCCGAGGACATTCGCGATCGATTGCACCAGCGCGTGGCCGAAGCCGAGAGGACCGGAAGTTAGGCCGCCACGGCGTAGAGGCGGTACGTCCCGCTGAACCCCTTGAGGTTCGCGTCGCGGCCACCGTCGAACGCGAACTCGTCGTTGAGCGAGTCGCGTACCTCCTTGCTGACCAGCACCTCACCGCCTTCGGCCTCGCCGGCCACGCGGGCGGCCATCGCGACGTTGCGCCCGAACAGGTCGTCGCCGCGCCGCACGGACTTGCCCACATGAATTCCGATTCGCACCCGAATGTTCTCGGACTCTCTGCGAAGCGAGCGCTGGATATCGAGGCTGCATCGCACCGCCTGATCCGGCTGGGCGAACGCGACCATGAAACCGTCGCCCTGGCTCTTCACCACGTGGCCCGAATGCTTCGTGACGTGCCTGCGCACCATTTTGTCGTGTCTGCCGATCAACCTGACCCACGCGCGATCCCCGATGCGTTCGTTGAGTGCCGTCGACTCTTCGATGTCGGAGAACAGGATCGCGACGCGACCGCTGGGCGCCAGTCGAGCCAGGTCTGGACGTTCGACCTCGGCCCAGTCGGCGAGGTCTTCGATCGAGGACCGCACCGCGGCGCCGAATCCGTCCTTACGCAGGATGTTGGCCGTCTGCCACACCGTCTTGACGGCCTCGCGACCACCGGTGAGCAGCATGTTCCTGGTGTCGACGCGGCTGCGTAGCGCTTCGAGTTCCTCCCGGTCGCGGTTGCGCTGCACGTAGAGCACGACGAGCGCGACGGCCTCTGCCATGGCGATCGCACCGAGCACGTAGGCCGCGATCTGTGCACCCATCACAGCTCAAGTATTGGATGCTGAAGCCGTGATGTCTGGGAAGTCTGGGATGTCGGCGCAAGCCCCCTATTACGAGAGTCGCTATATCCGCGCGAACCACCCTGACCGGCCGCAGGCGCTGTGGTTGCGCGAGACGCTACTGATGCCGACGGCGGGTGATCCCGTCGCGGACGTCTGGGTGATGGTGTTCGACCCCGGCGGGTCGGGTAACCGCGCGCTCAAGGAGCCCTACGCCATCGACGCGGCCTCCTACGAGTACGACGATTGGACCGCGCGGATCGGCGCCGCGACCCTCGATGATCGGTCCGCGCAGGGCGTCGTGACCGGCGGCCCAAGTCTGATTGCCGGCTCAGCCGGCGGTCGATCGGCGCGCTGGGATCTCCGGATCACCCCCGGACTGGACGCACCGGTCAAGCTCCTCACCGAGCGTGCGTACCGGGCGCGGATCCCGACGGCGAAGACCACGGTGCGACATCCGCTCGCGCGGTTCAACGGAGCACTCGAGCTCGACGACGCCCGCGTCGTCGTCGACGACTGGACCGGAAGCGTGAACCACAACTGGGGGACCAAACACACGCCGGCGTATGCCTTCGGCCAGGTGTGCGGGTTCGACAATGCGCCGGATTCAACCCTGGAGATCGTGACGGCGCGAGCTGCGATCGGCCGGTTCCTGACGCCGGCCGCCACGCTGTTCGTGTTCCGGCACGAGGGTGAGGAGTTCGCGGTCCGATCGATCCTGAGCAGTTTGCAGACGCACGCGCGTTATCGACCGTTCGCGTGGACCTTCGGTGGCCGGATCGGGGATCACATGATCGAGGGGGAGATCGTTGCCGAGCCCGAAGACGTCATCGGGCTGACGTACACCGATACCGACGGCGGGCAGAAGTACTGCTACAACTCGGCCATCGCGACGTGTCGAATCCAGGTGGCGGGCAGGGCATTTTCACGAGCGGAACTCGTGGCCTCCCAGCGTGCCATGTTCGAGATCCTCGCCGACACCCGTCATGACGCGGTGCCATTGCTGGCTTAGGTGAATGCCTTCGTCACCGTCATCCCGCGGATGTGAAGCCACTGCGTTTCTTCGGCCGATTTCTCGCAGTGGTTTCACACGCGCGGGGCTTGTCGGGGTGAGTCGGCACACTCACGCCATGGGGGAGTGGCCATTCATCGGTAGCGAGGCGATCGCAGGAGGACGGTTGACGCCTTACGCCCTCCGAAGCCGGTTCGCTTCGATGCATCCCGACGTCTACATCGCGAAGGGTGCAGAAGTCACGGCGGTCATCCGCGCCAAAGCGGCGTGGCTGTGGTCTCGGCGTAAGGCGGTGATCGCGGGACAGTCAGCCGCTGCGCTGCACGGGGCGAAGTGGGTCGACCGTCGCGGTCCTGCTCAGCTGATCTACGACAATCGACGTCCTCCTCGCGGTATCCGCACTTGGGCCGACCGCTTTGACGATGACGAGGTTCAACTGTTGAACGGCATGATGGTGACGACGCCTGCACGCACCGCGTTGGACATTGCCTGCCGCTACGACGTGGAGTCCGCGGTCGCCAAGATCGATGCGCTTGCCCGCGCGACGAAACTAAAGGTGGCCGACGTCGAACTGCTCATCGATCGGTATCGCGGTCGGCACGGGATCAAGAATGCGCGTGTCGCATTGGATCTCGTTGACGCGGGAGCCGAATCGCCACGCGAAACGTGGCTGAGATTGCTGCTCATCCGGGCGGGGTTTCCCAGACCCCAGACCCAGGTACCGGTGTACAACGAGTACGGCGTGCTGGTGGCGATTTTGGACTTGGGCTGGGAGGACATCAGGGTAGGTGCCGACTACGAAGGTAAGCACCACTGGAATAGCCGCAGTCAGATCGACCACGACATCAGGCGTTTCGAAGACATCGGCGAATCGGGCTGGATCGACATCCGAGTGACGGCACGGGACACCGAGGCTGGTGTCATCCGTCGTATCGCTGCCGCTCGAGCGCGCGGAGAGCGCGGAACTACCGGCTAGAAGCCTTCGGTCAGCACCCGGTCCAGTGTGTCGACGTAGAAGTCGGCGCCCTCGATGTCAATGCACAACGGCGGCTTGGTCTTCAGGATGTTCAGATGATCGCCCGTCGGCTGGATGATCACGCCGAGTTCGAGCATGCGGTCGCAGATCGCGGCGGTCTCTTCGGTCGCGGGCTCGAGGGTATGCGCATCGCGGACCATCTCGACGCCGAGGTACAGCCCGATCCCGTGCACGGTGCCGATGATGGGATGCCGCTGCTGCAGCGCCTGCAGCCCGGCCTTGAGATGCGCGCCGACGTGAGAGGCGTTCTGCTGCAGCGCCTCTTCCTCCAGTACGTCGAGCACCGTGATGCCAATCGCGCACGACAGGGGGCTACCGCCGGTCGACGAGAAGAAGTAGCCCTGCGACGCGAACCTTTCCGCGACTTCGCGACTGGTGATCACCGCCCCGAGCGGGTAGCCGTTGCCCGTCGACTTGGCGATCGACACGATGTCGGGCACGGCCTCCTGCTGCTGAAAACCCCAAAACCATTCGCCGAGACGGCCATATCCGACCTGCACCTCGTCGGAGATCGCGAGCCCACCGCCCGCCCGCACGGCCGCATACACCTGTTGCAGATAGCCGTCGGGCAGCGCCATTCCGCCCGCATTGCCGTACACGCTTTCGCAGATGAACCCTGCGGGCGCGCGGCCGGCGGCGATCAGTTCGTTGATCTGTCGCACCGCCTCATCGGCGTACCGCACCGCGTCGGCCCCGCGATACTTGCCACGGAAGCTGTTGGGCGATTCGACCGTGTGCACCCACTCCGGTCGGGTCGCGAGCGCGTTCGGGTTGTCGGCGATCGAGGTCGACACCGCGTCGGTGCCGTACGTCCAGCCGTGGTAGGCCTCCCTGACCGCGACCACATCGCGGCGGCCCGTCGCCGCCGTCGCCAGCCTGATCGCCAGATCGCTTGCTTCCGAACCGGAGTTGACCAGAAAGACCGTGTCCAGCGGGTCGGGCAGAGTCGCGGCCAGCCGCTCACTGAACTCGACCACCGCCTCGTAGTTGAACCGTGAGTTCGTGTTCAGCTTCCGCAGCTGACGGGCGGCGGTGGCGGCGACGCGGGGGTGTGCGTGGCCGAGCACGGTCACGTTGTTGACCATGTCGAGATAGCAGCGGCCCCGGGTCGACAGCAGGTAGTTGCGCCATCCGCGCTCGATCTGCGGGGGCGTGCGGTAGTAGTGCTCCTGCACCTGCGCGAAACTGGCCTCTCGACGCGTCAGCAGATCCGGCGCCGCCGCCACCTCCGTCGGGCCCAGCCCGAGCAGGGGACGTGGATCCCGGGTCAGCGCAAGCCATCCCGGCGCCAGCTCTGCGGTCGTGAACTGCGGCGCCGCAGGTGCACCTGTCGGCCGCACCGATACCTGCACCCAGCGTTGCGCCGACGCCTCCGCCAGGGTTTCGCCGGCGCGCAGGCTGCCCGACCCCACCGGACGCACCCCGGCGAGCATCAGCTCGTAACCGGAGCCCTGAAAGGTGATGCCATCGGCGGACGCGTCGGCGACGACACCATCCCACGGGGCGCGCAGCGCGATGTCCGATGCCGGCCACATACTGACGCCGGTTGGTACGACGGCCGGGCTGTCCTGGCTCAACTTCGGCGCCCGGTTCAGCCTTGGCTGACCGTAAACGGTCACCACCAGCTCGGCGCCGTCCCGAACGGCGGCGCGCGCCTGCGAATCCTCGAGATCTGCTGTGAGCCAGCCGCCGTCGTCGTAGCTGTCAGCCGTCGTGGACAGGTCGAGTGTCACCGCCGCGGCGTCGACGAGCGGCGTCGTCACCTCGATCGCCGCAGGTGTCCGGCTCAGCCCGAGGTCGGCCTTGACGATCTCGGTCATGACGTCCATCGGCACCGAGACGGCCTGCTCGAACATGCGCCATTCGCCGTCGGACTGCTCGGTCACGTAGTCGTTGTCGGGGTCGAGCGCCGCCTGCTGTGCACCGCTGACGATCAACACAGCGGTGCGCAACACCAACAAGGGCCACAGCGCGTCCGCTTCGACTGCGGTGAGTGGGCGAATGTCGTTGAACGCGCGGATCGCCGGCAGCACCGACGTCGGATCGCTGCCCGCATGCCCCAGCACACACGACGCCGTGATCGCGAGCTCGGCGACCGCCCAGCTGTCGGTCAGGTCGCCAAAGTCGATGACTCCGTCGGCATGGGCGCCCGACACCACCATGTTGGCATCGGTGAGATCCAGATGGACCGCCTGCCGCGGCAGGTCATCGGCCAGTGGCGCGATGCGCGACCACGCCTGCCGCGCCGCCGTCTCGAGTGCGGTCCGGTGTCCGGTGTCCGATACGTGCGAAATCAGTTCGGCGACAACGTCGGCGCCGTGCCGTAGATCCCATTGCAGGATTCGGTCCAGGCCGGGATGGGTGAAACCGGCGAGCGCACGGCTCACCCGGCCCGCCACCTCGCCGAGGCCGGCGACCGCTGTCGGCGACAGGTAGCCGGACTGCAGCAGGGTGCCGCCGGGAAGGTACTGCAGCAGCCGGACGTAGGCAGGTCCGTCGACCAAACCCATGATGGTCGTACACTTCTCGCCGGCGATGTTCGGCAGTGGGACCGCGACGCGTAAACCGGGTTCGCTCGAGGCGATCAGATCGGCCGCGAGGTCCTGAGCCTGCAGCTCGGTGGCGTTGAAGGCGGGGTTGGCGACCTTCAGCACACCGGCGATCGTCCCGTCTTCAGAAATGACGGTGAAGTTCCGGTCTTGCTGGCTGCCAAGGGATTCGGCGCTGGCCGACAGTCCGTAGTGCTCACGCAGGATCTGCTCGGCCTGCTCCTCGCTCACCTGCGGCGCGGGCAACCCCGGCTCTTCGAGGAAATTGAAGCCGACGGTGCGGCGATCTCCGGTCACTTGCAGACGAACTGAACAACGACTTCGGAGAAGGCATCGTTGTCGTCTCCGGCTGCGGTGTGCCCGGCGTCCGACAATTCGACGAACTCGGCGCGGGGTACCTTCTCCAGAAAGTCTTTGACACCTTCGGAACTGACCACGTCGGAAAGCTTGCCCCGGATGAGCAGGATCGGGATCGTCGACTCCACAACCGCGCGCTCGAGCTTCTCCACCCGGACGAACGGGTCGTCCATCGGTGCGGTGAGGAACGCCGGATCCCAGTGCCAGTACCACCGCCCGTCACGCAAACGCAGATTCTTCTTCAAACCCTCGGGGCTGCGCGGCTTCGTCCGGTAGGGGAGATATGCGGCGACCGCGTCGGCCGCCGCGTCGAGCGACTCGAAGCCCTCGATGCCGCTCGACATGAACTCGCGAATGCGGGCGCTGCCGTCCTTCTCGTAGCGCGGCACCACGTCGACGAGTACGAGTTTGGTCACCCGCTGCGGTCCGGCGGCGTGTGCGACCAGCATTCCGGTCATTCCGCCCATGCTTGCGCCGATCAGGATGACCGGACGGCCGATCTGGTCGATGACGGCCAGGGTGTCGTTGCACAGCGCATCGATCGTGTAATTGGCATCAGGTGCGCGGTCGCTATCGCCGTGTCCACGGCTGTCCAGAGCGACGACGTGCAGCCCGTGGTCGGCCAGGATCTGCCCGGTGCCCTTCCACGAGAAGCGGTTCTGGCCGCCGCCGTGGAGCAACAGCACCGTCGGCCGATCCTGCGCGGACGGTGCCCCGCGGTTCCACTCGTCGGCGACCAGGGTGATGTCGGCGTCGACGCCGGCTACCCGGAACTTCACCGTTTGCGGCTCACTGCGTGTGGCATCCAACCGACTTCCTCTCCGCCGATCCGGAGCCTCACGTTACCGAGGCAGAATTTGCGTGTAACTTCGGCCCAGCTGGCGAACGGCCTTCCTATGATTTGCGACGTGCAGCCAGAAACCGCCGAGGGTGATGACCGTGGTTGCATCATCGATGCTGCATATACCTGCCTGTCAGAGCCCCATTCCGGCGCGATCCCGATCGCGGCGATCCTGCAGCGTGCGGGTGTGTCGACGCGGGCGTTCTACCGCCACTTCGAATCCAAGGACGAATTGTTCCTGGCGATGCTGCGCCAGGAGACCGACTTGTTGGCTGAGCGCCTGGACCGCATCTGTGCCGAAGTCCCCGGCGGCCCGGCGGATCAGGTCAGGGCCTGGATATCCGGCATGTTCGGATTGATTCACGACGACCAGACCCGAATGCACTTCTCGGTAATCGATTCCGACGAAGTGCGCGCCGCGAAGGGATACCGCGAGACGCGCGAGCAAGCCCACGCCGACCGCGAGCGCTCGCTGGTCGGGATCCTGCGCCGCGGCCGCGACGACGGGACCTTCCCGCTCACGAATCCCGAGCAGGACGCGATCGCCATCAGCGCAGTGGTCAGCAGGGTGATGCTCAGCCAGCACTACGAGGACAGGGAAGGTGTGCAGCGGGCGCAGAACCGGGTCCTGGACTTCGCGTTACGTGCCCTGGGCGCCACCCCGCGATGAGTTTTGCTTGCGCCGGAAGTCGGTTCTGACATGCCTTCCATTACGCCAAGCCTGTGGTTCGACAACAATCTCGAGGAAGCCGCGGCGTTCTATACCGCAATCTTCCCCAACTCCTCGATCGAGGGGTTCGAGCACTACACCGACGCCGGCCCGGGTACGCCCGGTGAGGTCGCGTGGGGCACATTCTCGCTGGACGGGCAACGTTTCATCGGCATCAATGGCGGTCCGCAGTTCCCGTTTTCCGAGGCGGTGTCCTTCGAAATCCGCTGCAAGGACCAGGCGGAGGTCGACTATTACTGGGAGCGGTTGCTCGACGGGGGCGAGGAGTCGCAGTGCGGCTGGCTCAAGGATCGATTCGGCCTGAGCTGGCAGGTTGTGCCCGACCGGCTCTATGAGCTGCTTGCCGACCCGGACCCCGCACGCGCCGCTGCGGCAAACAAAGCGATGCTCGGAATGCGCAAGATCGTCATCGCCGAATTGGAGGAAGCAGTCCGTATTTGACGGTTACTGCATCTAAATAGCATCTCGGAAGTAGCCTTTCGTATGGCTTTCGGCGGGGTGCGACGTCAGTGTCACGGTCCAGATGGCGTGATTCAAATCCGTGATGCTACGGTCACCCGCGTCCCATCGCGCTGCCCAGATTCACAGCACTTGTGGGGGCAGGGGATCGGTTCAGGCGGAAGGAAGTAGCACGTGGTCGCTTCCGACGTCCTCGTCAAGCCGGTCCGCGCAGTCGGCGGTTTCTACGGGATGGCGCTCGACACGTTCGTCGCGATGGTCAGGCCGCCGTTCGCATGGCGCGAATTCATCACCCAAGCCTGGTTCGTCGCGCGGGTGTCGATCGTGCCGACCTTGATGTTGACGATCCCCTACACCGTGCTGCTGACGTTCACCTTCAACATTCTGCTCAGGGAGTTCGGTGCGGCCGATTTCTCGGGAACCGGTGCCGCGCTCGGCACGGTGCGGCAGATCGGTCCGATCGTGACGGTGCTGGTTGTCGCGGGCGCGGGCGCCACGGCCATGTGCGCCGACCTCGGTGCCAGGACCATTCGTGAGGAACTCGACGCGCTGCGGGTGATGGGCGTCGATCCGATCCAGGCGCTCGTGGTACCGCGCGTGCTGGCCGCGACCCTGGTGTCGCTGGCACTGTCCGCGACGGTGATCCTCGTCGGCCTCGCGGGCGCCTACTTCTTCTGCATCTACATCCAGAACGTGTCACCCGGTGCGTTCGCTGCGGGCCTGACGCTGATCATCGGCGCGCTCGACGTCACCATCGCGCTGATCAAGGCGGCCTTGTTCGGGCTCTCGGCCGGTCTGATCGCCTGCTACAAAGGCATATCCGTGGGCGGCGGCCCGGCGGGCGTCGGCAACGCGGTCAACGAGACCGTTGTCTTCACTTTCATGGCGCTGTTCGCGATCAACGTCGTCGCGACCGCGGTGGCAGTGCGGGTGACGATGTGAGCAGCGCACCTGTGGAACGGACCCGCCGGCCGATCGACCGGCGGTTCCCTCGCTTGGCGAAGCGGCTCGACGGTTATGCCGGAGCCTGGAATCACGTCGGCATGCAGACGAAGTTCTACGGCAAGACGCTGCGCAGCATCCCGTACGTGTTCACCAACTACCGGATCGAGCTGATGCGCATCATCGCTCAGATGGGCCTGGGCACAGGCGCTCTGGTGGTGATCGGCGGAACGGTCGCGATCGTCGGCTTTCTCACGGTGACCACCGGCGCCCTGGTGGCGGTGCAGGGCTATACCGACTTCTCCGAGATCGGCGTCGAGGCGTTGACGGGGTTCGCGTCGGCGTTCTTCAATGTCCGCCTCATCGCACCGGCGACCACGGCGATCGCACTGGCGGCCACCATCGGCGCCGGCGCCACGGCGCAACTGGGCGCCATGCGGATCAACGAGGAGATCGACGCGCTCGAGGTGATGGGAATCCGCAGCATCGCGTACCTCGCGTCCACCCGCGTTATTGCGGGCCTCGTGGTCGTGATCCCGCTGTACTGCGTCGGCGTGCTCGCCTCGTTCTGGGCCGCACGATTCGGCACCACCGTGATCTACGGCCAGTCGACCGGTGTGTACGACCACTACTTCCGCACATTCCTGAATCCGACGGACCTGGTGTGGTCGTTCGTTCAGAGCATCGCGATGGCCGTGGTGATCATGTTGATTCATACCTATTACGGCTTCTCGGCAAGCGGCGGACCGGCGGGCGTGGGGGAGGCTGTGGGACGTGCGGTGCGCACCTCGCTGATCGTCGCGGCTTTCGTGGTGATGATGATCTCGCTCGCGGTGTACGGGCAAACCGGCAACTTCAATCTGGCTGGATGACGCGATGGCTGACGCGAGGGACGACGAAGGGTTGCACCCGGCTTGGTGGACGCTGTTCTTGGTGCTGCTGGTGATTGGCGCCATCTGGTTGACGGCGGCGTTGTTCACGGGTTCGCTGGAGAAGTTCGTGCCGGTCACGCTGACGTCCGAGCGGTCCGGTCTGGTGATGGAAACCGACGCCAAGGTCAAGCTGCGCGGTGTTCAGGTCGGGCGGGTCGCCGCAATCGAGGGCGGCAGCGAACCGGTCAAGCTCAAGCTCGAGATCTACCCGGATCAACTCCAGTACATTCCGGCCAACGTCGAGGCGCAGATCCGCGCCACCACGGTGTTCGGCGCCAAGTTCGTGGATCTCGTCTATCCGAGCGATCCCAGCTCGGAACGGCTGAGGGCCGGCCAGGTGCTGGTGTCGCGCAACGTCAGCGTCGAGGTCAACACGGTGTTCGAGAACGTCGTCGGCGTGCTCGACCAGATCGACCCGGCCAAGCTCAACAGCGTGCTGTCGGCGCTCGCCGAAGGTGTCCGCGGCAAGGGCGAGCGGATCGGGGAGGCGACCACCGACGCCAATCAGGTCCTTCTCGCACTGAACCCGCGCAGCGAGACCATCCGCGCCGACTGGCAGTCGATCAAGAACTTCAGCGACACCTATAGCGTTGCGGCACAAGACATTCTCGCGACGCTCAACGCAGCCAGCACCACCAGCGAGACCGTCACCAGGAATGCGGACGCCTTGGATGCATTGCTGCTCAGCACAATCGGGCTCTCCAACAGCGGTATCGCGCTGCTCGCGCCGAGTCAGGCGAATCTGATCAAGGCCATCAACGTGCTCGAGCCGACGACCAACCTGCTGTACAAGTACAACCCCTCCTACACCTGCTTGCTCTTGGGCGCCAAGCATCTACTGGACCACGGCGGGTACGAAGCGCCGGGCGGCAATGGGCGATCGATCGTCCTCGACGCCGGTCTGGCCCTCGGGGATGACCCGTACAGCTTCCCGCGGCACCTGCCGATCGTCGGCGCCAAGGGCGGTCCCGGGGGCAAGCCGGGTTGCGGGTCGCTGCCCGACGTCAAGGAGAACTGGCCCGTCCGCCAGCTCGTGACGAACACCGGCTTCGGAACCGGAGTCGACTGGCGACCCAACCCCGGCATCGGCTTCCCCGGCTACGTCAACTACCTGCCGACCACTCGTGCGGTGCCCGAGCCGCCGAGCATCCGGAACCTGTTCGGCGGCCCCGCGATCGGTCCGGTCCCGTATCCGGGCGCCCCCGCGTACGGTGCGCCGCTGTACGCGCCGGACGGAACGCCGCTGTGGCCGGGCCTGCCGCCGGCCCCGCCACCGGGAGCGCCGAAGGATCCGGGTCCGCGGCCGGGGTCTGAGCCCTTCGTGGTGCAGGCGCCCGCCTTCCAACAACCGACACCGTTGCCACCGGTTCCGCTGCCGCACTTCGCGGCACCAGGACCGTGACCGCCCGACACTTCGACCGGAAAGGAATGCCGCAATGACCGCCAACTGGAAAAGCGCAGCCGTGCGTCTCGGCGTCTTCCTTGCCGTGTGTCTGCTCGGCGTGTTCGCGCTGTACGCGGTGTTCGGGCAGATGCGCTTCGGAGAAAAGGCCAACACGTACAAGGCCGAGTTCCTGAACGTGACCGGCCTGGAGAAGAACGACTTCGTCCGCATCGCGGGCGTGGAGGTCGGCAAGGTCGAGAACATCTCCATCCAAGGGGATACGACCGCACTCGTCGAGTTCACCGCCGACGACTCGGTCGTGCTCACCGACGGCAACCGGGCGGTGATCCGGTACGACGACCTGATCGGCGGCCGTTACCTGTCGCTGGTGGAGGGTGCGGGTGGCACCACGAAAGTCAAGCCGGGGGAAACGATTCCGCTGGCCCGGACATCGCCCGCACTGGATCTCGATGCGCTGATCGGTGGCTTCCGGCCGCTGTTCTCGGCGTTGGACCCCGACCAGGTGAATGCCTTGTCCGGACAGCTGATTCAGGCGTTCGAGGGCCAGGGCGCGACAATCGGCTCATTCCTGTCGCAAACCGCGGCGCTGACCAACACACTGGCCGACCGCGATCAGTTGATCGGTGAGGTCATCGTCAACCTGAACACCGTGCTCGGATCGCTCGGCAGCCAAAGTGACCAGTTCGCAAAGGCGGTCGACTCGCTCTCGGAACTGGTGCAGGGACTCGCGGAGCGCAGGACCGATATCGCCAACGGTGTCGCGTACGCGAATGCCGCAGCAGGCAGTGTCGCGGATCTGCTGTCGCAGGCACGTCCGCCGTTCGCGAAGACCATCCAGGAAACCGACCGGGCGGCAGGCATCGTGGTGGCCGATATCGACTACTTCGACAACCTGATCAACACCCTCCCCGACGCCTATCAGGCGTTGAGCCGGCAGGGCATCTACGGTGACTTCTTCTCGTTCTACCTGTGCGACATCATCCTCAAGCTCAACGGCAAGGGTGGCCAGCCGGTCTACGTGAAGATCGCCGGACAGCCGACGGGGAGGTGCGCGCCGCGATGAAGCCGTTCTCCGAACGTAGTCCGCTCGTCATGGGTGCCATCGGCCTCGGCCTGACCGCCGGGATCGTGCTCGTCGCGCTCCAATACGACAAGATCCCGTTCATCAACCAGACCAAGGAGTACTCGGCATACTTCGACGAGGCTGGCGGCCTGACAACCGGTGCGGGCGTGCAGGTTTCGGGCTTCCAGGTGGGCCAGGTCCGGTCGATCGATCTGGACGGGCCGCAGGTGCTGGTCAAGTTCACCATCGACGACGACATCGCGCTCGGGGACCGCACCGAGGCCGCGATCAAGACCAAGGGCCTGCTGGGCGCGAAAATCCTCGAGGTCACGTCGCGCGGCGACGGCCGCCAGGAGGGCACGATTCCGCGTGACCGCACGACATCGCCGTACCAGCTGCCCGACGCGCTGGGTGAGCTCGCGACGACCATCAGCGGTCTGGACACCACGCAGCTTTCCGATTCCCTGCGGGTGGTTGCGGATACGTTCTCCGAGACCCCGCCCGAGCTCCGGGTCGCCGTCGAGGGCGTTGCCCGATTCTCCGAGACCCTCAACCAGCGCGACGCCGAGTTGCGGGAACTGCTCACCAATGCCAACAAGTCGACGGCGGTGCTGGCCGAGCGCAGCGACCAGGTTGTCAGCCTGATCGCCGACACCAACGCGCTGCTGGCGGAGCTGCAGAACCAGAGCGCCGCCATCGACCAGATCTCGGGCAGCATCTCGGCGCTGAGCCAGCAGTTGGAGGGTTTCATCTCCGAGAACCGCGACACGATGAGGCCCGCGATCGACAAGCTCAACGGCGTGCTGACGGTCCTCGACAACCGCAAGGAGCGGCTGCAGAAGGGGCTGAAACTGCTGACCGGCTATGCGATGTCGCTGGGGGAGTCGGTCTCGTCGGGGCCGTTCTTCAAGAACTACATCGCCAACCTGCTTCCCGGCCAGTTCCTGCAGCCTTTCATCGACGTGGCGTTCTCCGACCTCGGTCTGGATCCCAACGTGCTGTTGCCATCCGAGCGCACCGACCCGCAGATCGGCACACCCGCAGTCCCGGCGATGCCGGTGCCGTACCCACGTACCGGCCAGGGCGGCGAGCCGAATCTTCAGCTGCCCGATGCCATCACGGGCAATCCGGGGGATCAAGGGTGTGGTCCGCCCGGTATACCGCTGCCCGGCCCGACCGGCTGCTACCCGTACCGCGAGCCGCTGCCGCCTGGACCGCCCGGCGGCCCGCCGCCCGGACCGCCCGCGGCTGCGCCGCCGGGACTGGGGTCCATCCCCGTCCCGACGCCAAGCCCGGTGATGGTTCCCGCGCCGGGTGAGGTCTACTCGGATCCGGTGGCCGGCCGATGAATCGCATTCGCAAGAGCTGGGTGGCCGTAGGGCTGGTCGTGCTGCTGGTCGCTGGTGTGGTCGTCCTGCTGCGCACCAGCGACACCATCAACCGCACGAATGTCGTTGCGTACTTCGAGAACAGCAACGGCATCTACGTAGGTGACGACGTGCGGATACTCGGTGTGAACGTCGGCTCGATCAGCAAGATCGAGCCGGAGCCCGACCGTGTCAAGATCTCGTTCTGGTACGACAGCAAGTACAAGGTGCCCGCGGACGCCAGCGCCGCGGTCCTGTCGCCGACGCTGGTGACCTCGCGTGCGATCCAGCTGACGCCGGTGTACACGGGCGGTGCCACGATGGCCGACAACACGGTGATTCCGCGTGAGCGCACGGTGGTGCCGGTCGAATGGGACACGTTGCGTTCTCAGCTCGAACGACTGGCCAAGGAGTTGCAGCCCACCGAGCCCGGTGGGGTGAGCCCGCTCGGCGCGGTGATCAACACCGCCGCCGACAACCTGCGTGGCCAGGGTGCGAACATCCGCGACACGGTGATCAAGCTGTCGCAAGCCTTTTCGGCTCTCGGCGACAAGAGCACCGACATATTCTCGACCATCAAGAACCTGTCGATCCTGGTGTCGGCTCTGCAGGACAGTACGAACCTGATGCGTCAACTGAACCAAAACCTGGCGTCGGTCACCGGCCTGCTTGCCGACAATCCCAATGAGGTCGCCGACGCGGTGCGGGATTTCAACGCCGTCATCGGTGACGTCCAGACGTTCGTCGCGGACAACCGCGAATCCCTGGGCACCACATCGGACAAGCTGGCCGGTGTGACACAGGCGCTGAACGACAGTCTCGACGACGTCAAACAGTTCCTGCATGTGGCGCCCAACTCATTCCAGAACTACGTCAACGTCTATCAACCGGCGCAGGGTGGCGCCAGCGCGATCCTTGCGGTCAACAACTTCGCCAACCCGATCAGCTTCCTGTGCGGTGCGGTGCAGGCGGCGTCGCGGCTGAACGCCGAGCAGTCGGCGAAGCTGTGTGTGCAGTACCTGGCGCCGATCATCAAGAACCGTCAGTACAACTTCCCGCCGATCGGCCAGAACCTCTTCGTCGGTGCGCAGGCGCGGCCGAACGAGATCACCTACAGCGAGGAGTGGATGCGGCCCAATTACATTCCGCCGCAGCCGCCTGTCGCTGCGCCGTCGCCGGCGCCGGACGGCTCTGCGCCGCCCCCACCGCCGGGACCCCCGCTTCCTGCCGAGGCCGTCGTGGCCACGAACCCAACCGACGGTCTGCAGGGAATGATGGTGCCGCATGGAACGGGGCCGCGATGACGACGCGACGAATTCGATTGCGCACCGGCGCAGCACTGCTGGCAGTCGCCGCGGTTGTTTCCGGCTGCGGTGATTGGCAGGGACTGAACTCGATTCCGCTGCCGGGGGTCGAGGGCCGCGGGCCCGGCGCGTTCACCATTCAGGCGCAGATGCCCGACGTCGACAACATCGAGCCGAATTCCCGGGTCCGGGTAGCAGACGTGACGGTCGGCAACGTGACCAAGATCGAGCGGCAGGGTTGGAACGCCCTGGTCACGATGGAGCTCAACGAGAATGTCCAGCTGCCCGCCAACGCCACGGCCAAGCTGGGGCAGACCAGCCTGTTGGGTTCGCTGCACATCGAACTCGCGCCCCCGACCGATGTGGCGCCGGAGGGCAGGCTGCACGAAGGTTCGCTGATTCCGCTGAAGTCGGCGAGCAATTACCCGAGCACCGAGCAGACGTTGGCGTCGGTCTCCCTGCTGCTCAATGGTGGCGGGATCGGGCATGTTCAGGACATCACCGAGGCGTTCAGCACCGCGTGGACGGGCCGCGAAGCCGACCTGCGCAGTCTCATCGAGCAGCTCGACATCTTCATCGGCTACGTGAACGACCAAAAGGGCGACATCATCGCCGCCAACGAGAGCATCAACAATCTGGTCGGCCAGATCGCCGAGCAGAAGCCGGTGGTGGACAGGGCATTACGCACTATCCCCGATGCGCTCGAGGTGTTGAAGGATCAGCGGAACAATCTTTCCGAGGCGCTCGTGCAGCTGGGCCGGTTCAGCGCGCTCGCCGCCGATTCGGTCGACCAGACCAAGGAAGCGCTCGTCCAGGAGCTGAGGGACCTCGGGCCGACGCTCGAACAGCTTGCCAATGCGGGCCCGGCGCTGACGCGGGCACTGAGCTTCCTGCCGACGTTCCCGTTCCCGAAAGAGACGCTGACCAACTGGATCCGGGGCGACTACGCGAACCTCTCATTGATCGTGGACATGACGCTGAGTCGCATCGACCAAGGTCTCTTCACCGGAACACGATTCGAATGCAACCTGACGTGGCTGGAGTTGTTCTGGGGCCGCACCGTCGGCCAGATGCCCAGCCCGTGCAACCACCACGTTCCACCCCCTGGCGGCAACCCGTTGCTCGAGGCGTATCGCTGGGATCAGGGGCCGTGACATGCGACTGACTCGACAGATCGTCATTCAGCTGATGATCTTCAGCGTGCTGGCCGTGGTGGCACTGGGCATCATGGTCATCTCGTACATGCGCCTGCCCGCGCTCATGGGCATCGGGGAGTATCGCGTCACCCTGGAGCTGCCGGAAGCCGGTGGGCTGTATCCGCGCGGGAACGTCACCTACCGCGGAACTCAGGTCGGCATCGTGAAGAGTGTCAAACTCACCGATAACGGTGTCGCGGCGGATCTTTCGCTTGATTCCGACGTGCCGATCCCCGCCGACCTCGAGGCCGAGGTACACAGCGTGTCCGCGGTGGGTGAGTTGTACGTTCAGTTGATTCCGCGCAGCGGCGACGGCCCGATACTCCGGGACGGCGATGTCATCCCGCAGGATCGCGCGCGGGTTCCCATCGACGTGAACACGGTCCTGGATGCCACCAACCGCGGTCTTGCCGCGATTCCGCGCGACAACCTGCGCACGGCAGTCGATGAGGCGTACACCGCGGTCGGCGGCCTCGGACCCGAGCTGTCCCGATTGGTCGACGGCGGTACCAACCTGGCCATCGATGCTCGCGAGAACCTCGACCCGTTGACGACCCTGATCGATCAGTCGCAACCGATCCTCGATTCCCAGACCGACACCGGTGGCGAGATTCAGGCGTGGGCGGCCAATCTCGCGTCGGTCACCGACCAGTTGCAGTCACAGGACGCCGCCGTGGCGGGCATTCTCGAAAAGGGGCCCGGCGCGGCCGAAGAGGTGCGGGCGCTGTTCGACCGATTGCAGCCGACGCTGCCGATCGTGTTGGCGAACCTGGTGAATATCGGCGAGGTCGCCGTCGCGTATCAGCCCAGCCTCGAGCAGTTGTTGGTGCTGTTCCCGCAGGGTACCGCGACGACGCAGGCGATCGGTGTGGCCAAGGCGAACACCAAACAGGACTACATGGGCGACTACCTGACGCTGAACCTCAACCTGAACCTGCCGCCACCGTGCACGACCGGATTCCTGCCGACCCAGCAGCAGCGGGTCCCCGCCCTGCAGGACTATCCGGACCGGCCCGCCGGCGACGTGTACTGCCGCATCCCGCAGGACGCGCCGTTCAACGTCCGCGGGGCGCGCAACCTGCCCTGCGTGACGGTGCCTGGCAAACGCGCCCCCACGGTGAAGATGTGCGAGAGCGACGAGACCTACGTGCCGCTCAACGACGGCTACAACTGGAAGGGCGACCCGAACGCCACCCTCTCCGGTCAGCCGATTCCCCAGCTGCCGCCGGGTACACCGCCTGCAGAAGTAGCTCCTCCGCCGGGTGTGGCGCCGCCGCCGATAGCGGCCGCCGAATATGATCCGGCGACAGGCACGTACGTTGGTCCGGACGGCAAGGTCTACGAGCAGTCCAACCTCGCCAACGGCGCCGCAGCACAGACGTGGCAGTCCATGCTGGTGCCTCCCGGGAACTGATGTCATTCGACTACTCCGGGCTGCGTGACAGGTGGTACCGCGAAGGCTGGTTCTCCGACCGCACCTGCCTGGATGCCTTCGAATCCGGTGCAAGGGAATACGGTTCGACTCCGGTGGTGTTCGCCACCGCCGATGCGGTCGACACGACGACGGTCGCTGTGATCCACGACCGCGCGCGTGCGTTGGCGGCGGCACTGCAACACCTGGGCACCCGTAGCGGTGATGCCGTCGCGGTCCAGTTGAACAACCGAGTCGAGTGTGCGATCGCATACCAGGCGGTGCTGCTCTGCGGTGCGGTACTCGTTCCGATCGTCCACATCTACGGTGTTGCCGAGGTCCGATTCATTCTCGAGGAGTGCGGTGTAAGGGTCCTGGTCATGCCCGAGCGCTTCCGCAGCGTCTCCTATACCGAACGCATACCGGAGTTTTCGCGCATCGACACCCTGGACCATGTTGTTGTCGTTGACGCCGCCGAGGGTGACGGCTATCTCGCATGGTCGCAACTGCAGGCCTTCGGGGACTATCGACGGCCATCGGTATCCGCCGACGCCGTCTGCCTGCTGATGTACACATCGGGCACGACGTCGGCCCCAAAAGGCGTGCAGCACAGCCACAACACGGTTCTCGCTGAGCAGCGGACCTTACCCGCGTTGATTGCGAGTGCGCCCGACGACGTGTCGCTGGTGACCTTTCCGCCGGGGCACATTGCCGGAGTCGGAAGCGTGCTGCGACCGTTGATGTCGGGTAATCGCACTGTGTTCCTCGATGGATGGGATCCCGCCCGCGCGGTCGAGTTGGGTCACGCGTACGGCGTTACCTCCACGGCGGGCGCTCCCATTCACCTGCAGGACGTCCTCGAATTGGGGGAGTCCGGCGTGAAGCTCCCCACGCTGCGTGAATTCCTGGTCGGTGCCGCGCCGGTCAGCGAGGAACTCGGCAAGCGAGCGGCCGCAGCCGGTATTGCCACGTTCCGTTCCTACGGCGCCACCGAACATCCCACAGTGACCGGAGAGCATTCGGGTGAGCCCCAGTGGGCACGACATGGCACAGATGGCAAACCACTTCCTGGTTCGTCGGTGCGCATCCTCGGGCCTGACGGGTATGAGGTGCCGGCGGGGACCGATGGCGAGGTCGTCGTCCAAGGGCCAGAACAATTTGTCGGTTACCGCGACGCCGCACTGAACGCCGATGCTTTCACGTCCGACGGCTGGTTTCGCATCGGCGATCTCGGTCATGTCGACACATCTGGCCGACTGACCATCACCGACCGAATCAAGGACGTCATCGTCCGCGGCGGTGAAACGATTTCGTCGGGCCAGGTCGAAGACGTACTCAACAGCCATCCTGCGGTGGCCGAAGGGACGGTGGTGGCGGCGCCGGATCCACGGTTCGGCGAGGTGGTCGCGGCCGTCGTCGCGCTCAAACCCGATGCGGCACTTGATATCGCCTCCCTGAGGGAGCACTTTGCGGCGGCCGGCCTGGCGAAGCAGAAGACACCCGAACGGCTTGTTTTCGTCGACGTGCTGCCGCGCACAGCGCTGGGCAAGGTGCGCAAAGCTGAGCTTCGCCGCGCGCACTTCGCGTGACGACCCGCACTACACCGTGATTACGATGCCCTGTGTGAGTGCGACGATGATCCCGAGGATCACGATGAACGCCACGCATCCGCCGAGCAGCTTCCAGGTTTCGTTCCACAGCGCAGCATTGGTCTGCGGCGGCAGAAAGAACTCGGCGGGAAGGTCTTTCGTGTTGATGCGGTGTGATGGATGAGTGTTCACGTTGGTCATTTCCTTCGGATTCACGGAACGTAGGCGCTGTCGGCACCGGTAACCGCGCGCAACACAACGAGCGGCAGCACCAGGAGGAAGAAGAAGCTGACCTGAAATCCGACGAACCAGGCGCCTAATCGCATGAGTTCGAATCGCCACCGTGGAATCGTCACGTCGTAGTTGAGGTACGCGTCGAACTCCTGCTGCTTGGTCAACGTCGCCGACTTGGTGGCAACGGCAAGACTGCCCGAACCTGATGCGCCGGTGGGCGCGCCGGCGGCCGGGGCCCCTTTCGGCACGGTGAAACGGTCCAGCCTGCAGAACCGCTCCAGGTGGTTGAGACCCCGGATGGGGGGCTTGCCGGTCCAGTAGGCGATCAGGTTTGGCCAGGTGCACATGATGCCGATGGTCCAGAGCAGCGTGATTCGGCCACCACTGCCCCATTCGAGCACCGGACCGATCCCCGGGTCATACGTCCACCAGCCCATTGCGGTGGCGGTGCCCTCGACAACGAAATCCCAGATGTAGTTGACCGGAATGGCCAGCACGATCATCGACTTGAGCATGCTCCACCCGGTGCGGGATGACACCCACTGGCTGAGCCACAGCACGAGCAGTGCGTGCACACCCCAGTACACCGCGTATGCGAAAGGCATGAAGAGTGGATCGTTGGGTGTCTTGAGCGGCAGCCAATCCAGCAGATGGTGCTCGGCGAAGGCGGGGCTGTAGAAGAGCATCTGGCCCCAATCGCCGACGGTTTCCATCCAATAGACCGCGATGCTGTTGAACAGGAACAGGAAGCCCCAGGTGAGCCGGCGGCGGCGAACCACATCGGCGATCGCCAGCACGATGAAGATGCTTCCGGCGATGGGGATCACCCAGTTGAAGAACCACACGCCGGTCGGAGCAGCAGTGACGGCCGGGACGAGTTGCTCGGCTGCAAAGACCATTGGCGACCTCTTCGTCGTTCGATATAGTGAAGACAGCTTCACTAAATTTCGTTGTGGTGTCAACTACCCAGAGACGGAGACAGCACATTGAGCGCATATCCCGCCGAGCCGGGCATGCCGAACGAGCGGCAGGTGCGGGAGTTCCAGGCGGACTCGCTGCAGCGGCATGCCATCGAGTTCGGCGAGTGGATGGTGCGCGCCAGCAACAGCCACGCTCATGACTTGGGCCACTACAACTTGCGGCCCGCGCATGCTCGACTCATGGTCTTTCTCGGCTGGGAGGGGAGCCGTATCACGGACATCGCACG
This sequence comes from Mycobacterium sp. 29Ha, assembly GCF_032883055.1. NCBI lineage: Bacteria > Bacillati > Actinomycetota > Actinomycetes > Mycobacteriales > Mycobacteriaceae > Mycobacterium > Mycobacterium sp. 29Ha. The sequence goes on along the minus strand of NZ_JAMQTI010000008.1, from coordinate 235,476 downwards.
GGCCCAGGACGTCACCAAGAACGCGGTCGGTCAGCTCGTCAGCGAGCTAGAGGAGCTCGGCTATGTCGAGCGCGTGCCGGATCCCGCCGACGGCCGGGCCAAGATCGTGCGCTATACCGATCAAGGCGTCGCCCTGATCGGTGATGCGGCTCGTATCGCAGAACGACTCAACACCGAAATCGAGAACATCATCGGGCCGCGGCGTCTTGGAGAGCTGCGGGCGACGCTGGCCGATGTCTGCCACCACCTCGGGCTCGGTCCGGCGATGAACGACGGGGAGCCATGAGGTACGCGACGGGTTTGGGAAATGCGTTGGCGAACGCGCGTGCGATCGCAGAGCTGGCGGCATCCGCATCCCCGTGGGTTCCGACGCGGGGGCCGTCGAAGTCGTCGGACGTCACGGCCGAATGGCTCACGAGCCACCTCGGCACCCAAGCCGCAGGCGCGGTTGCGCTGTCAGCGACTCCGCTAGACGGGACGACAGGGACCACAGATCGTCGACGGCTGGCGGTGGAGTGGAATGAGGCAGGGAAGCGCGCGGGCTTGCCTGCCAACGTCTTCGTCAAGAGCAGTCCTTTGTCCGCCAAAAACAGGGGAATGGTCGCCGCACTCGGGATGTCGCACAACGAGGTTCGCTTCTACCAGCAGATGGCCGACGAGGTGGTGGGCGTGTGCCCGAACGCTTGGTACTCCTACGCTGGGATAGGGGCGCGATTCCTCATCGTGCTCGACGACATCGTCATAGACGGCGCGCGTCCGTATGCTCTTGCCGATCGTTGCGAGATCGAGCACGCCCGGGGACTGATCAACGCGTTCGCCGAACTTCACTCCAGATTCTGGGAATGCCCGCGATTCGATGCCGACCTCAACTGGGTTCGGACGTGGAGCACGCGGCCCGGCAACGCGGTGCTCAAGAGGTTCTACAAGCGTGGCAGGCGCGGTGCGCTGAAGCTGAACCGCCCCGAAGCGACGCCGGCCGTCCATTCGACCGCTGCCGCACTGGATGCCAACATCGATGCCTACTACCGCGAGTTCGAGGCGGGGCCGTTGACGCTGCTGCACGGCGATTCTCACCTTGGCAACACCTACTCACTGCCCGACGGCCGCTCGGGTCTTCTTGATTGGCAAGTGATCTGGCGTGGACCAGGACTACGTGAGGTCACCTACTGGATGGTGACCGGATTGGAACCCGTCATCCGCCGTGCCCACCAGCGGGAACTGCTCGACCAGTACCTCGACGGTCTGCGCGCCGGCGGGGTCACCGAATTGCCGAGTGCGGACGCGGCTTTCGAGAGGTACCGGTTGTTCTCGGCAGAAGCATGGGACGCCACGGCGATGACCATCGCTTGGCCCGGCTTGCAGGCACCGGAAAACGCCGAGGCGGCTTGGCGGCGCGCCTGCGCCGCCGTCGAAGACCTCGACGCCGCCGGCGCGGTCAACGAAATCGCCCAGAGGCGCGACTATGCCTTCTAGTTCTAGTTGTCCCATCGCAGCTTGAGGGTGTTCAGACCCCACACCTGGCCGCCGTGCTCGATCGCCTCCTCGGCCAATTCGTAGTCAGGGATGCGGCGGTGCCACTCCTCGAGCACGATCGCCATTTCCTGGCGGGCTAGGTGTGAACCGAGGCAACGGTGTGGGCCACCGCCGAACGACAGGTGACGCGTGACGCCGCGGTCGAAGTCGACCTTGCGCGCGGCAGGGTACATGTTCTCGTCGCGCCCTGCAGCGGCCATCGGGAACGAGGCCATGTCACCGGCCTTAACAGGACAGCCGTGGAAGTCCATGTCCTGAGTGGCCTTTCGCGCAGTTTGCACTATCGGATAGGCCCTCAGCATTTCCTCGACAGCCTTGGGAATGATCGTCGGCTCCGCAGCGATCCGTGCGCGGTCGGCAGGATGGGTCGCAAGGTGCAGCATCGCGTACGACAGCTGGCTCGCCACGGTGTCAAGCCCCGCCATGAATAGCAGCAGCAAACAGTTCAACAGGTCGGTGTCGTTGATCGGCTCGCCGTCGATCTCCCACCGGATCGCGTTGCTGACGATGTCGCGAGCCTTGGGATCGGGGTTGGCGCGCCGCTGCTCGATCAGGCCCGAAAAGTACCCCATCACGGCCATCATGCCGTCAAGCCGAGTCGCGTTCACGTCGTCACTGGACCCGAGGGTGTGCAGGATCTTGTCCTCCCACACCAGGAATGCGTCGAGCTCCTCTTCAGGCATGCCCATCAGCCGGGTGAAGACGATGGAAGGAAACACCCGCGCCATCTGCGTCACGAAGTCACAGGAGCCTTCTGGCGCAAGCTTTTCGATGAGCTCACCGGCGAGTGAGTGTTGTTCATCACTCAGGCTTTTCACCAGACCGGGGGAGAAGTACTCGCCCAGCACATGTCGCCACTTGGCGTGGTCAGGCGGGTCGATCATGATCGGTATCCACTTGTAGGGCGGATTCGGATCCGACGGCACGATCACGCTGCTCGACCAGAGGTCGGGGTGCTGCAGACCGTCGAGGATCGTCTCGTAGTCGGTGAACATCCAATAACCAGGCCCCTCGGTGTTGCGGAACACCGGGCGCAGATCATCCTGGGTGGCGTCCAACATCCCGAAATGCGTCAGGGCCGGAGCCGACGGCGAGTTGAGATCCAGGTTCTTCTCGACCGGACACTGCGTTGGCTGAGTATTGCTCACGATCTTCCCTTTCATTGACGGCGACCTCGGTTGAATTGGTCGGCAAGATTGCTCAATGCGTCGATGGCGGTGTTGACCGCGTCTTCGACTTCTCTTGTCCGAGATAGGCGTTCGCCGCTGGAGCCACCCGACGCGGCCAGGGCGGGGATGATGAAGTGACGGAATCGCCGTCGTACCTCGTCCGCGGATCGGTCGAGTTCCTCGGCCGCTATGTAGGTCTGTTCCACCATGAAGTCGACGAGTTCGTCGATCTCCAGGTCGTTTCGCACCTCGCCATTTCGCCGACCCTCCTCCAGCACGTGCCCGACGGCTTCGACCGCGACCCGGTGTACATGCGGATCGTGCACCGATGCGGAGTGCTGGGCGATCAACGCGGAGATCGAGGGATCGGTGGGTAGCTCACGCGTCGTGTAAATCATTGCGGCCTCGAGCTTTGCGAACGCACCGGCCTTTGCGGCCATCAGCGACTGCACCTCCGCCACGTGCCTGCGGGCCCGCAGGAGTGCCACTTGCACCAGCAGCTCCGAGACGCTGCCCAACTGGCGGAACGCGGTGGCGCGAGAAACGCCCGCGATTCTGGCCACGGTATCCATCTGCACGGCGGCGATTCCGTGCTGTGCGATCTCGGCGTCGGCGGCACGTATCAACCGATCTCTGACGGTGCCGTCGTCGCGCGCAGTCACGTCGATGGTGGTCATGGTCGCCGGCTCACGTGATCGCTCCGGCGATTTTGAGTTCGATGAGCCGGTCGTCGTCCAGACCGAGCTCGCGCAGCACGTCGTCGGTGTGTTCGGCGAACTGTGGAGCCCGTGACAACGTGACGGGCTCGTCGCCGAACTTGACGGGACTGGCGACCAGCTTCTGCGAAATGCCTTCAGCATCAACGATGTCGGCGATGCGGCCGTTGGCGATCAGCGCCTCGTCGTTGGCAAGCTCCCAGGCGTCCTGAACCGGTGCCCATTGGCCAGTGCCGCGATCGAGCACCGCCTTGCACTCGGGATAGGTCAGCTTGCCTATCGCGTCGGCGACGATGTCATGCGCGGCGTCCGCGTTGGCAGCCATTGACTCCACCGACGCGAATCTCGGATCCTGGGCGCAACTTTCCAGACCCATCAGCCGACAGAACTCGGGCCAGTATCGGGTTGGCTGCAGCATCGACAGCTGGACGAACCGACCGTCGGAGGTGCGGTAGGCCCCCGTGAGGGGATTGCCCGGCGCCTGTGTCTTGCGCTCGAACTTCGGCAGGGGGCCGTCCATCAACATCGCCATGTTGACGCTGAACTGAGTTGCCCATGCACCGACGGCGAGCAGCGAAACATCAAGCACGGCAGGCTCGCCCGTGACCTGCCGACCGAAGAGCGCCGCCGCAACACCACCTGCGATCGCCAGCCCGCCGATGTTGTCGCCATAGGCGCCGGCGGGCATGAACGCGACGGAGTCGGCGTCCGGCGGTGTGACACCGTCGGCGCTGCCGCCGCGCGCCCAGAACGCCGTGGCGTCATAAGCGCCGGAGTCGCGATCGGGTCCATTCATTCCGAATCCATTGCCGGAGACGTAGATGATGTCGGGATTGACTTGCCGGATGTCGTCGACGTCGATACGCAACTGGGTACGTGCCGAGGGCAGATAGTTGGTGAGGAAGACGTCGCTTCGTCGGATGAGTTCTTCGAGCACGGCGCGAGCGTCGTCGTTGTCGAGGGCGAGACCGATACTGCGTTTGCCGCGGTTCGGCGCCTCCATGATCGGTGCGAATGACGAGCCAGGCGCGCTGGCGGCCCGGCCGAGGACCTTCACCAGCCCGCGCTGCGCGTCGCCGGTCACGGGGTGCTCTACCTTCACCACCTCAGCGCCCCAATCTGCGAGCACCGCCCCCGCCGACGGCACGAAGGTGAACTGCGCGACCTCAAGCACCCGGACACCGGTCAACGGCCTGGCCACAAAACCTCCTGCGATCAGAATCATTGAGTGACGCATTTCTGCGACGCAGCAGAATGAAAGTATCAGCATCGCGTCGGGAATGCGAGACCTGGATCACAGAGAGTCACGGCGAGGACGTCAAGTGAACGTGGTTAAGGCCGGCCGATGTACGCACAGCGTCGGTCGCGGCTGTCGGCAGGTCTGAGAGGTTTAACCCTTCGTCAGTCCATGATGTCGCGGACGCGGGTCTTCTCGTGGCCCCGCAGCATCGCTGCGCTCGCTGCCTCCATGTGGCGGCGCCAATGGGTTTCGGCCTCAGCGCCCTTGCGGGCCTGGACTAGGTCGACGAGCCGCGAGTACGACTTGACCAGCCTCCCGTACTCCGCCTTCGCGATTTTGTTGGTGTTATCGGCCCCGAGAATCGCTGCGGCCGTGTGGCGTTCGCCGATCTCATGCAGCATTCCGGCGATGATTCCCAGCGTCGCGTTACCCGAGAGCTCGACCATCCGGCGATGAACTTGAGCCGATGCGGACGCCAGCTTGCCCGCCTCATAGGCGCGGGGCACGTCGTCGACCAGCCTGGCCAATTCCGCATGGGCCTCTTCGGTGCCCTCCTCGGCGAGCAACTTGGCCGCCGCGGGTTCGATCGCGGTTCGTGCGGTCATGACGTCCGCCAGCGAGGCGCCTGACAGCGCGAGAAGGAGTCCCGCAGGTCGCGCGACGATCTCGGGACCGGGCACCCGCACTTTGGCACCCGTGCGGGAACCACGGCGAACCTCAACGAGTCGCTCGGACTCCAGCACGCGCACAGCCTCTCGCAAGGTGGGCCTGCTGACTTGAAAGTGGGCAATGAGATCCGCTTCGTGCGGCAGGAAATCGCCGTCCTTGAGCTGGCCGTCGACGACCATGCGGCGCAATGTCCTGGCGACCAGCTCCGCCGTCTTGGGAGAACGGACGGCGCCTGACGCCGAGTCGGGCGAGATCATCGGTGCAAGCGAATCGGGTCGAGACACCGTGTCCCTCCTACGGGATTGCAGTTGTACTACTCAGTAAACCATGTTGTGCGGCACCGCGACCGGTCGTCAACGCCTTCAATGCAGCTCGGATGCCAGGCGGATGGCTGCCGCGTCGTACTCCACGCGTCTGCGACGACCGACCAGAAAGCTGGGCGCCGCGACGAACACGGTGTCGGGCAGGCGCTTGCGTTGCGAGATCATCTCGCGGGCTTGGCCAGCATCGCCGCAGACGGCGATGGCCCACAACATGTCATCGGTCACGTGGTCGGCCATCGCCTTCGGCCGCCCATTTCGGAATTCCGTGCGGATCGCGGCGACCTCGTCCTGCCACCCATGCAGCTCGACCAGGGCGTCGTAGGTTCGCACCGTCAGGTAGAAGGCGATCTGGAGCCGCGCATCGTTGATGGCACGTTCGGGTTCGGCATCGTTGATTGCGGTGATCTGCCACCCCCATCTGTGTAGGTTGCCCGCGTCGCGTCCGGCGGCGGCGGCTCCACAGCCGAGTTCCGGGTCGACCACTTCGTCCCACCAACGGTCGGTGAATAGGCCGTGGCCCAGTACTCCGTCGGCGGTGCGCCCCGCGGTCCGGATCATGATCTTGTTGAACGCGCCGATCAGAATCGGCACGTCGAGCCTGCCGAAAATCGGCGCCCTGATGTCGGCGTCGATCGTGTAGTACTCGCCGCGGTAGCGGATCGGCTCGCCGTCCTCCGCGTGCAGGAACGCCCGCGTCGCTTCGATGAGTTCGGCCATGCGCGGCGCGGGGTGACTGGCATCGACCCCGAACCAGTCCCGATTCATGCGTGACGTGCCCGCACCAAGGCCGAGGAACAGCCGACCGCTCGCGTGCTTTGACAGGTGACGGATCGACGAGGCGTGGACGAACGGGGACCGCGCGAATGCGTACGCGATACCGGGACCGATCATCGCCGTCGTCGTGGCGTGGGCCATTTCGGTGGCGGCCACATATGCGTCGTGGTCGGCGAATTCGCCGGAGCAGAAGGCTGAAGCGCCTGCGGCCTCTGCTTGCCCGGCGAGTTCCGGGCCGGGCCAGGGTAGTCCCCACTTCATCGCGGCGGAAGCCTCCTCAATCGTTTGAGATCGCTTACTTAGTAAGATATGTGACTCTACATCTTCCCTCGCTCGCTGAGACCGAGATTCTCGACACCGAGTCGAAAGAGGTAATGGTGACGGCCCGCACCGCGGCCGCACTCGGCCGACGGCTCTACAAGACTCCCGCCAACCCTCCGGCACCGTGACCGGTCTGGCCGTTACGGTCTGCCACAGCGTCGTCGGGTCGACGCTTCGTGAGTCCGTACTGCCCGCGATCAGCAAGCTGATCTGGCGATTGGTCCACCGACCGCACACTCTGAGGAAACTTCGGCGACGTGCTTCGCGGATCCGGACCGGCCCACGAGCAACCGCGCCGTAACGCATATACGCATTGACCATCGAGCGCCCGAGATGGCATGGATTTTCGCCTGGCAACACATTCTAATTAGCTATATAGATATATCTTTAGTTTTCTTTGTCGAAGCTACGGAATCCGATGCTGACCGTCCATAGTCGTCGCGCTTAGGGACGGGCCGGCGGCGATTTCGCCCGCCGCAGAGGCTAGTCGTTCCGTTGGCCCGCGGGGGCAACTGCGCGGACGGTGGGCACGTCGTCGCGGGTGTGGCCTGAGGGGATCGGCGACCGGGTCGACGGCCTGGGTGATCGGCCGGCGAATGTGGGGCCGTTAAAGCCCGGCCCCGATAGTGGAAAAATCACTTCTAATTAGTGAATTAGGAACAATTTAATTGCGCGCAGAATCGGGTCAATTCCTTATGCCTTGGCGATCTCTAATGGGATAGGTTTACAGCAAGCCTTTCCGCTTCGTTATTCTTGCTGTGAATTGTCGCGCTTAAGACTTCCGCCCCGATTCCCGGCATCCACAGCAAAGATCAAGGTGACGCGGCTAGCCGCTTGCAGTCGGCCTCAATCGTCAACCTGTGCTGGCGTACGAAGCGGCCCGCCCGGGGTACTAGTCACACACTGCAAAGCTCTCAGCTGTGTAGATGATCTCAGCACCGAGTCCTAGTCGGGTATCCGCCGCGACACAACCGCGCAATCCGGGTCATGCCGAGTGGCTGGTGAGACGATCCCGTTAGATCTGTCACACGCGAACTCCGCAAACCCAACGTATCGAACTAGGTGAACTGAGCTGTCGCGCTTCGGGTTGATGCGAAGTTGTTGCTATGGCCGAAAAATGTGGTGTACGGTTTGTCCCCAGTTGCGTGTGTGTTGAATCACAACTCGACCGACAGGTGAAAGCGCCGATCTTGATAGGGGATTCGCAATCTATGAAGTGTGGCACCGCCAAGGCGTTTAATCCTCCCGAAGAGGATGGCGTCTGTGCCTGCGCTGGGACTCGAGCGATCTGCGGGCCTGTTCTCCTGCCGGAGAGGGTTCGCTAGTGGGCGCCACCAAGCAGTGGGATGCAGTGAAACCACTTCGGATGCTTGGCGAGTTCTTCGCCATGTCGATGGACACCGTGGTGCAGATGTTCAAACCGGCGTTTCCCTTTCGCGAGTTCGTGGAGCAGACGTGGTTCGTGGCGCGGGTCTCGATCCTGCCGACCATCCTGATGTCCATCCCGTTCGTCGTACTGACTGCATTCATCCTCAACTTGCTGCTGATTGAGATAGGCGCGGCCGACGCGTCAGGTGCTGGCGCGGCGCTCGGTGCGGTCCTCTACATCGGGCCCATCATCACGGTGCTGGTGATCTCGGGTGCCGGGGCGACGGCCATGTGCGCTGATCTCGGTTCACGGACCATCCGCGAAGAGATCGACGCGATGCGGGTGCTCGGCCTCAATCCGATTCATCGCCTGGTGGTTCCCCGCGTACTGGCCGCAACACTTGTCGCGACGATGCTGACATCAGTCGTGGTCGTAGTGGGTCTGTTCTTCGGCTTCCTGTTCTCTGTCTTCCTTCAAGGCGTCACCCCGGGTGCATTCGTCTCCAGCCTCACCCTGTTGGTCGGAATTCCCGAGCTGGTCATCGCGCTGGCCAAGGCGGTGCTGTTCGGCTTCTTCGCCGGCTTGATCGCCTGCTACAAAGGCCTCTCGGTGGGCGGCGGACCCCAGGGTGTTGGCAACGCGGTGAATGAAACGGTGGTTTTCACCTTCCTGGTGCTGTTCTTCATCGGCACGATCGCTACGGCCGTCGGCGCGAAGGCGACGCTGTGAGCACGCCCGCGCGCGCTGTCCTGCCTCGGTTGCAGAGGACCGCCAGGGGCTGGGCCGGCGCGTGGAACACTCTCGGCGAGCAGGCCCAGTTCTACGGCAAGACGCTCGCCGGGATCAAGGACGTCTACATCTACTACAAGGTCGAACTTCTGCGGCAGATCGCCCAGATGAGCCTGGGCGTTGGGGGGATGGCGCTCATCGGCGGCACCATCGTCGTCGTACTTTTTCTGACCTCACAGGTTGGCTCGCTGATCGCGATCCAGCTGTACGGCTCGCTCTCGAACATCGGCGTGGAGGCGCTCAGCGGCTTCGCATCGGCTTACATCAACACCCGATTCGCCGCCCCGGCCGTCGTCGGCATCGCCATGGCAGCGACGATCGGTGCCGGCTGCACCGCACAGCTGGGTGCGATGAGGATCAACGAGGAAATCGACGCGCTGGAAGTGATCAGCGTCCGCACTGTGCCTTTCCTGTGCTCCACCCGCCTGGTTGCCGGGGTCGTGCTGTCGATCCCGTTGTTCTGCTTGGGCTTGCTGGCCGCATACCTCGCCACCCGGCTCGGCACCACCATTGCGTACGGGCAGTCGACGGGAGTCTACGACCACTACTTCAATACTTTTCTGAACCCCATGGACGTGATCTTGTCCTTCACCGAGGCAGTCGGAATGGCGACCATCGTGATGTTCATACACACCTATTACGGCTACACCGCCTCGGGCGGACCTGCCGGTGTTGGGGAGGCCGTGGGCCGAGCTGTCCGGGCCTCGTTGGTCGCCGTGATCGTCGTACTCCTACTCGTTGCGCTGGGCATTTATGGCCAGGGCGGCGGTCTGAATCTCTCCGGGTAGCGGCGTGGCAGCAGCGCGTAAGACAAGAGCCGGTGAGTCTCGCATTCACCCGGCCTGGTGGGCGTTGGGTCTGGTGTTGACCCTTGCAGGGGTGCTCGTCGTGGACGCGGTTCTTTTCACGGGCAGCTACAAGTCCTACGTTCCTGTCACTCTGAAGGCTGAGCGTTCTGGGCTCATCATGGAACCCGGTAATGACGTCAAGCTCCGTGGCGTCGTCGTCGGGCGGGTGGACGGCATCGCCGCGGGCAGCGCGCCGATCAGCCTCAATCTGGACATCAATTCTGATCAGCTGCAATACATTCCGGCGAACGTCGAGGCGGAGATCAAGGCGACGACGGCGTTCGGCAACAAGTTCGTGGAACTGATCGTTCCCGAGGACCCGAGCCCAAAGCGGCTGGCCCGGGGTGACGTGGTGATGGCGCGCAACGTCGCCACCGAGGTCAACACCGTCTTCGAGAACCTCGTCGGAGTGCTCAAGCAGGTCGACGTCGCAAAGCTCAACGGCGCGCTGTCGGCGTTGGCCGAGGGTTTCCGCGGTCAGGGGGAATCGTTCGGCGAGGCGATCACCGCCGGCAATGATGTGCTTTTGCAGCTCAACCCTCGCAGTGAGACCATCAGGCAGGACTGGCGAGCCCTGAAAGATTTCAGCGACACCTATGGCGCTGCCGCGCAGAACATCGTCGATGTCCTCGACGCGGTGAGCACGACCAGCACCACAATCACCGAGAATCAGAAACAACTCGACTCGTTGCTTCTCAGCGTCATCGGCCTGTCGAACAGCGGCATTGACCTACTGGGTCCGAGCAAGGACAACCTGGTCCGCGTTGTCAATTCACTCGAGTCGACCACCAGCCTCTTGATGAAGTACAACCCCGAATTGACCTGTCTGTTCACCGGCGGCAAGAACGTCATCGATTTCGGATTCGAGGACATCTCCGGCGGCGCGACGGGCAAATCCGTGGTGCTTGACGTCGCCTTGCTGTTGGGGGACGACCAGTACAAGTATCCAGATCACCTGCCCATCAACGGAGCGAAGGGCGGTCCGGGTGGGAAGCCGGGGTGTGGGTCGCTCCCTGATGTCGCGCAGAACTGGCCCCTGCGTCAGCTGGTCACCAACACCGGGTGGGGCACCGGCGTCGATATACGGCCGAATCCCGGAATCGGCTTTCCCGGCTACGAGAACTTCTTCCCGTACACCCGCGCCAACCCGCAACCGCCGACCGTCAACCGGATCGGACCGCCGGCGCCGGGCCCGATTCCCTACCCGGGTGCCCCGCCGTACGGCGGACAGCAGTACGCGCCCGACGGCACTCCGCTCTATCCCGGACTACCGCCCGCGCCACCACCGGGGGCTCCCAGGGAGCCGGGCCCTCGGCCGGGCCAAGAGCCGTTCGTTGTCCCTTATCCCGCGCAGGTCCAGCCCGTCCCGCCGCCGCCCATCCCGCCCGGACCGGTGGTACCCAGGCCGTGACCAACCAGCACACGAGAAAGCAGAGAATGAAAGACCACCGCCGCCATGGCTAGCTTGCGAGGCCCGCTGGTGCGCATCGCCATCTTCGTGTTGGCGTGCACGTTGGGCTGGTTCTTGATGGTGGCGGTCTTCGGGCAGTTGCGCTTCGGCGGAGAGTCGACATACAAGGCGATCTTCTCGAACGCTTCGGGACTGGAGGCCGGCAATTTTGTGCGCATCGCCGGCGTCGAGGTCGGCAAGGTTAAGAAGGTCGAGGTCCAGGACGACGCCACTGTCCTCGTGGAATTCGCGGCAAACGACTCTGTAGTACTCACCGAAGGAAACAGGGCTTCGATTCGCTACGAGAACCTGATCGGCGATCGCTTTTTGGCGATCGAGGAGGGCGCCGGCGGTACGAAGAGGCTGAACCCGGGCGCCACCATACCGCTGGTCCTGACACAACCCGCGCTCGATCTTGATTCGTTGATCGGCGGTTTTCGCCCACTCTTCAATGCGCTCAATCCCGACCAGGTCAATGCGCTGACCGGCCAGCTCATCGAGGCTTTCCAAGGGCAAGGCGCGACCATCAGCTCGTTCCTTAACCAGACCGCATCATTGACCAACACCCTGGCCAACCGGGATCAATTGATCGGAGACGTCATCGTCAACTTGAACACGGTCCTGGGTTCGCTCGGCGATCAGCAGGACCAGTTCGCGAAGGCCGTCGACTCGCTGTCGGAGCTGGTAAAAGGACTCGAACAGCGCAAGCAGGACATTACCAACGGAGTGGCATACGCCAACGAGGTCGCCGGGTCCGTGGCGGACCTGCTGCAGCAGGCCCGCCCTCCGTTGAGACAGGTCGTCCCCGAGGCTGACCGGCTGGCGGGAAACATCGTCGCGGACACCGACTATCTCAACAACCTGCTGGACACGCTGCCCGACGCCTACCGGATCCTGAACCGACAGGGTCTCTACGGCGACTACTTCAGCTTCTATCTGTGCGACGCCGTGCTGAAACTCAATGGCAAGGGTGGCCAGCCGGTGTATGTGAAGGTCGCGGGCCAGTCGACGGGGAGGTGCACGCCCCGATGAAATCTTTCGAGGAACGGAATCCGCTCGTCATCGGCGCCATCGGGCTCGGATTGTGCCTGGCGATCGTCGTGGCCGCCCTGCAGTACGACAAACTGCCGTTTTTTTCTGCAGGCGATGGTTACTCGGCCTACTTTGCCGAGGCCGGCGGACTTAAGTCGGGTGCCGACGTACGGGTGAGCGGCGTCGCTTCGGGCAGTGTGGAGAGCATCAAGCTGGACGGCGGGCGAGTGCTGGTCACGTTCAAGGTCAATGACCGGATCCGGCTCGGCGAGCGCACCGAGGCCGCCGTCAAGACCAACAGCGCGTTGGGCAGCAAGGTCCTCGAGATCACTCCGCGCGGAGACGGCAGACTGGACGGCCCGATACCTATCGACCGGACGACGTCCGCCTATCAGCTGCCGGATGCGATCGCCGACCTCACCACGGCCATCAGTGGACTGGACACCGACCAATTGTCCGAATCGCTGACCGTGCTCTCGAAGACATTCGCCGACACGCCGCCCGACGTGCGCGCCGCCGTCGAGGGCGTGGGCCGGTTTTCACAAACACTGAACGAGCGCGACGCTGAGCTTCGCAGCCTATTGTCCAATGCCGATAAGGCCACCGATGTCCTCGCTGAGCGCAGCGACAAGATCGTCAGCCTGGTCCACGACACCAATTCGCTTCTCGCCGCGCTGCAGAGTCAGGGCGCCGCGCTCGACCAGATCTTCAACAACCTCTCGACGCTGAGCCAGCAGTTGAAGGGGTTCATCGCCGAAAACCGCACTCAGCTCAAGCCCGCACTGGAGAAGCTCAATGGCGTGCTTGCGATCGTCGATAACCACCGCGAACAGGTGAAACTGGCCGTGAAGGGGCTCAACAGATACGCGCTGGGGCTTGGTGAGTCGGTGTCGTCGGGACCATTCTTCAAGGCCTATGTCGCCAATCTTCTCCCTGGGCAGTTCGTCCAGCCGTTCATCGACGCTGCCTTCTCCGACCTCGGGATCGATCCCAACGTCCTGTTGCCCTCAGAAATGACCGATCCGCAGGTAGGCCAGCCGGGCACACCTGCGCTGCCGGTTCCCTTCCCACGCACCGGCCAGGGTGGAGATCCGAGGTTGACGATTCCCGACGCCATCACAGGTAACCCCGGCGACCAGGGATGCGGTCCGCCCGGCGTGCCCCTGCCGGGGCCCACCGGTTGCTATCCGTACCGCGAGCCGCCACCCGCCCCACCACCGGGTGGCCCGCCGCCCGGGCCGCCGGCGGTCGCGCCACCGGGAACGGGATCGACGTTGACTCCGCCGCTTTCGATCCTGGATCCCGCGCCCGGCGAGCAGGGTTCGGTCAACCACGGTGCCGGATCCGTGCCCGCACCCGCGCCTGCGGAGGGAGGCCGGTGAACAGGCTGAACTCCCGTGTGGGAAGGATCGGACTGGCCGCTGTCCTAGTGGCGCTGTTGATCGTCGGGATCGTGACGATCAACACCTACGGGGTGGGACAACGCGCCACGATCATCGGCTATTTCGACAACAGCAACGGCATCTACGAGGGCGACGACGTGGTCATCCTCGGGGTCCCGGTCGGCACCGTCGAGAAAATCGAACCGCAACCTCTCCGGACGAAGATCACCTTCTCGGTCGACGAGGAGTACAAGGTGCCTGCGGACGCCAAAGCCGTCATCCTCTCGCCGGCGCTGGTGACCGCTCGGGCCATCCAACTCGTCCCCGTGTACAGCAGTGGCCCCACGCTGCAGAACGGCGCGGTGATCCCACAGGACCGCACGGCCGTGCCGGTCGAATTCGACCAGTTCCGGCAGCAGCTGGAACGGCTCGCCGACACGCTGCAGCCGACCACGCCGGGCGGCGTGAGCACCCTGGGTGCGTTCGTCTCCACTGCGGCGGACAACCTGCGCGGTCAGGGCGCGAACATCCGAGAGACGCTCATCAAGCTCTCGGATGCCTTCTCGGCCCTCGGCGATAACAGCAAGGGACTATTCGGGACCGTGAAGAATTTGTCGATCCTGGTTTCGGCGCTGCAGGACAGCACCGATCTGCTTCGGCAGCTCAATCAGAACCTGGCCGCGACCACCGGACTGCTCGCCAATGATCCGAACGAGGTCGGCGCTGCTGTAAGGGATCTCGCGGATGTCGTCGACGACGTTCGGACCTTCGTCGCCGAGAATAGGGAGACCCTCGGTACCACGTCCGACAAGCTCGCCTCGGTCTCCCAGACGTTGCACGACAACCTCGGCGACATCAAGCAGCTGCTGCACGTCGCCCCCAACGCGTTCCAGAACTTTTTGAACATCTATCAACCTGCGCAAGGCGCGCTGACCGGTGCGCTGTCGACCAGCAACTTCGCGAATCCTCTCCAATTCATCTGCGGCGCCGTGCAAGCGGCATCGCGGCTGGGAGCCGAACAGTCGGCGAAGCTGTGTGTGCAGTACCTCGCGCCGATCTTCAAGAACCGCCAATACAACTTCTTCCCGCTCGGGGAGAACCTGTTCGTCGGGGCGCAGGCCCGCCCGAACGAGATCACCTACAGCGAGGACTGGATGCGGCCGGACTACATACCGCCGGCCGGTTCGCCGGGGGCGTTGCCTGCAGAGGCGCCTGCGCCGCCTCCAGCCGGGGGTCCGGCGCCTGGCGGCCCGCTGCCGCCGCCGGGGGGCGTGTTCACCAACTTCGGCGAGCCGGCCAATCCGTACGACGGTCAACCGCCGTTCGTACCCGGGAGGCCGCTCACCCCGGTGCCGCTGAACCCGGGCGACAACCCTGCCGTTCCCGCGCCGGTCCCGACGGACCCATCCGCCGGGTTGACGGGCATGATGGTGCCCCCTGGGGGTGGACAGTGAGGCGAAATCAACCGTGGCACCGCGTCATTGGTCTGTCGGCGATAGCGGCGGTGGTGCTTTCCGGTTGTGCCGACTGGCGGGGCCTGAACTCTCTGACGTTGCCGGGGACCGCGGGTGGAGGGGCGGGCGCATATACGATTCAGGCACAATTGCCGCAAGTCGTGAGCCTGGAGACCAATTCCCGCGTCAGGGTCAATGACGTCACCGTAGGCAATGTCACCAAGATCGAGCGTCAGGGCTGGCACGCGCTGGTGACCATGCGATTGAACGGCGATGTGAACTTGCCCGCCAATGCCACTGCGACGCTGGGGCAGACCAGCTTGCTGGGCTCCCTGCACGTCGAGTTGGCACCGCCGGCCGACGCGCCGCCAGAGGGCAAACTCAAGGAAGGCTCATTGATTCCACTTTCAAACGCGAGTGTCTACCCGACCACCGAAGAGACACTCAGCGCGCTGTCATTGTTGCTGAACGGCGGGGGCGTCGGACGGATAGGCGAGATCACCAAAGAGCTGAGCCGGGCCTTTGCCGGCCGCGCCGACGACTTGCGGAGCCTGCTCGAGCAGCTCGACCTGTTCGTCACATACCTCAATGACCAGAAGGACGACATCCTTGCAGCCGCAGACAGTCTCAATAATTTGGTGGGTCAGATTGCAGAGCAGAAACCCGTCGTCGACCAAGCGCTGAAAACCGTTCCGCAAGCGCTGGCGGTCCTAAACGACGAGCGTGACACTTTGGCCGATGCAGTCGATCAACTCGGGAAATTCAGTGCGCTGGCCGCTGATTCGGTGAACCAGACGAAAGAGAATCTGGTCAAGGAACTCAAGGATCTCGGACCCGTGCTGAAGTCGCTTGCCGATGCTGGGCAGGACCTGACCCGTTCGCTGGACTTCTATTCCACCTTCCCTTTCCCGAAGCCGACGCTCAGCAAGTGGCTGCGCGGTGACTTCGCCAACTTGACCGCTGTCATCGATCTGACGCTGAGCCGCTTGGATGCCGGGCTCTTGACCGGCACTCGCTTCGAGGGCGAGCTAACCGAGCTGGAACTGCAGTGGGGCCGGACCATCGGCCAAATGCCCAGCCCGTACACGGCGCGCAACCCACTGGTCGTGCCTTATCAGTTCAATCAGGGACCGTGACATGCATCTGACGAGGCGGATCTGGACTCAGTTGGTCGTTGTGGCCGTCGTGATGGTGTTCGGCGTGGCAATTATGTTCTTCCCCGTCCTGAAATTGCCCGCGAAGTGGTTCGGCGTTGGCCGCTACAACGTCACGGTGCAACTGCCGCAGGCCGGCGGTTTGTACGAGCGTGCCAATGTCAGCTACCGCGGCTATAACGTGGGCCAAGTGAAATCGGTTCACTTGACCGACACCGGGGTCGAGGCCGTGATGTCGCTGGACTCCGACATCAAGATTCCGTCGGACGTGGAAGCCGAGGTACACAGCGTGTCGGCGATCGGAGAGCAGTACGTCGACCTCTTGCCACGTTCCGCAGACGGACCGATGCTGCGCAACGGCGATATCATACCCAGTGACAGGACCACGGTACCGCCGAACATCAGCACGCTTTTGGACGCCACAAACAAAGGGCTGCAAGCGATTCCCCGCGATAACCTGAAGACTGTGGTGGACGAGGCCTACCTCGCTTTCGGTGGTCTCGGTCCCGAGATCGCCCGATTTGTCAAGAGCGCCACTGCCCTGGCACTCGACGCCCGCACTAACATCAACGAGCTGAACACCCTCGTCGATGAATCCAGACCCATTCTCAATTCTCAGACGGACACGTCGGATTCGATTCAAGCCTGGGCGGCCAACCTGGCGACGATTACAGCGCAACTGCGCACCGAAGACGGCAGTGTCGCCAAGTTGCTTCAGGACGGTGCGCCTGCCGCTGAGGAGGCACGCGCGCTCTTCGATCGTCTACGGCCGACGCTGCCGATTGTGTTGGCCAACTTGGTGTCTGTAGGCGAGGTCGCGGCCGTGTACCGCGGCAATATCGAGCAACTGCTGGTGCTACTCCCGCAGGGTGCCGCGGCGGTTCAGGCCGTCGGCGTGGCGAACCGAAACACCAAGCAGGACTACAACGGTGGCTTCCTGAGCTTCAACTTGAACCTCAACCTGCCGCCGGCGTGCAACACCGGATTTCTGCCAGCCCAGCAGATAAGGTCCGCGGCTCTCGAGGACTATCCGCCGGCACCCGACGGTGACCTCTATTGCCGGGTGCCTCAAGACTCGCCCTTCAATGTGCGCGGTGCCCGGAATACGCCGTGCGTGGAGAAACCGGGCAAACGCGCCCCAACAGTGGCTATCTGCGAGAGCGACGAGAACTACGTGCCGCTCAATGACGGTTACAACTGGAAGGGCGACCCGAACGCCACGCTCTCAGGGCAGGCCGTTCCCCAGCCGAGGGATCCATCGGCGCCGGGGACTGGCCCCGTGGAGGCTGCACCACCTCCGCCTCCGGCCGCACCGGCACCGGTAGCAGCGGTGCCGTACGACCCTTCCACCGGAAGTTACGTCGCACCGGACGGACGCGTGTACACCCAGTCGGACCTTGCCGCCGGTGCCCAAGAGGGGCAAACATGGCAAAATATGCTGGTCCCGCCGGGAAACTGACCCCTCACCGAAAGGCGCTCGGCAGCAACCAGATTCGGTCGATTAAGGAACTAGAGCGTAGAGGTGACCGGCTCGGTCGTCCGACACTCTGATCTGAAGGACCCGAGTATGTCCTGCCAGCAGACCTCGCCGGTGGCCGTGTAGGTGGCGTCTGGGGACGTCGAGGGGATGATGATCTCCGGGGTGGCCCAGCCCGGCAATCTCTTGCAATTGCCTTGACTGACGGGGGTCGACAGACACACGGTCACACCGGTCACTTGTGCATTCGGCGTGCACGTCTTCGGGGTCAGGGTTGCCCGCACCGATTTGGCGCCGCCGGGCACGATGACCAGCTCCGGCGATGTCAGCACGTACTGACAGTCTGCCGCGCCCCTAGATCCGTCGTCAGGTGAGGCTGAAGCCAGGGCGGTGCTGCCGCCGATCGCAATTGTGACGACAACGGCCATCACGGCGGACGTGGACATCGAACGACGCGCGATCATCCCCGCATTCTAGCCCTTATTGGGCTGCAGCAAAGCCGCTTTCGCTCTACGGACCTAGGTAGCGGCGTCCCATTCGGCGATGAGATGGTCGACTGTGGTGATTCGGCCGAGCACTGCAATGCTGTTGTCGAGCACCTGATTTGCATAGTCGGCAGGTGTGCCACCGACGGCATCGCGCGGAACGACGAGGCTAAATCCCGCCTGCGCGGCGTGACCGGCCGTAAACGGCAGCGCCAGGTTCAGTGAGACCCCGGTCAATACAACGGTGTGCACGCCGAGCCCCTTGAGCACAGGAAGAAGCTCGGTGTCTAGGGTGGGGAAGAGCCCATGGTGCCGCGGAAGTATCAGGTCCGTCGGCGCCAAAAGCTCGGGCAAGACCTGTGTTTCGGCGGAGCCGGATTCCCAGTCGGCAGTCGCAGGCCCAAGCGCGCGCCACAATCGCGCAGTGCCCGTGTGGTCGCCAGCCAGCAACCCCTCGTAGGTGGCGTGCACCACTGGCACGCCGCGAGCGCGGGCAGCGTCGAGTAGCCGGCGCAGAGCGCCGATCAGATCGGCGGAATCGGCCGCCAACGCAGGCAAGACCGACTGGGGACCGAGTACGCCGTTCTGGCACTCCACACAGAGGACGGCGACGGTGGCAAGTTCTGCATGTTCCGGTGACTTCGGCATGCTGAAGATTCTAGTGTAAATGGTTATTGGAAAAGGGATTTCGCTCCGACGATACTCACCGAAACATAGAATGTCGGCATGCAGATCCGTGAGTATGTCGACTCCGGTAAGCCCGCCTTGATCCTGTATCCATCGGGGCAGGCGATCGACTTCGCGGAGTTGGAGGCGCGAGCAAATCGGCTGGCACACTTCTTCAGGCAAGCGGGTCTACGTGAGGGCGAAACGGTCGCAGCGATCCTGGAGAACAACCAGCACGTACATGCGGTGATGTGGGCAGCGCGGCGCAGCGGCCTCTACTACGTAATGGTCAATACTCATCTCACGGCGGCAGAAGCGGCATACATCGTCGACAACAGTGGGGCCAAGGCGGTGATTGGGTCGCGGGCGATGCGCAAGGTGTGCGAAGGACTTTCGGAACATCTGCCAGGTGGTCCCCCGTGCATGTTGCTCATTGCCGACGACGATCTGGAGGGATGGCAACGGTATCCGGAATGCGTTGCCGATCGACCGTCAGACCCGATCAGTGATGAACGCGAAGGTGATCTGCTCCAGTACTCCTCGGGTACGACTGGCCGGCCCAAGGGGATCCGCCGTGAGCTGCCCCGGGTCGCCCCGGCAGACGCGCCCAACATCCTGATGCCACTCATGAACGCGGTCGGAATCAACCGTGAGTCCGTGTATTTGAGCCCAGCGCCGCTGTATCACACGGCGCCGTCATATTGGTCAATGGTGGTCCAGTCGTTGGGTGCCACGACTGTCATCATGGAAAAGTTTGATCCGGAGCTCGCGCTTGAATGCATCCAACGATACCGGGTTACACACGGTCAGTTTGTCCCGGCAATGTTTGTTCTTATGTTGAAACTGCCTGAGGATGTTCGGAATTCGTATGATGTCTCCTCTCTTCAGAGAGTTGTGCACGCCGCGGCGCCATGTCCGGTCGAGATCAAGCGGCGGATGATCGAATGGTGGGGTCCGATCATCGACGAGTATTACGCCTCCTCGGAGGCAGTGGGTGCGTCGTTCATTCGCGCCGACGACTGGTTGAGCCACCCGGGGTCGGTGGGCCGGCCGCTGGTCGGCGTGCCGCACATTCTCGATGAGGACGGCAACGAGGTGCCGAGCGGTGAGGTCGGCGAGATCTACTACGAGGGTGGGCATTCGTTCGAATATCTCAAAGACGAGGCGAAGACCGCAGACTCGCACGACAGACACGGCTGGGCGACCGTCGGTGACCTCGGCTATCTGGACTGCGAGGGCTACCTCTATCTGACTGACCGCCGACACCACATGATCATCTCGGGTGGAGTGAACATCTATCCGCAGGAGGCCGAGAACCTGTTGATAACTCATCCGAAGGTGCTCGACGCTGCGGTGTTCGGCATACCCGACGACGAGATGGGTCAGAGCGTCAAGGGCGTCGTGCAGACGGTCGATCCCGACGACGCCACCAAGGAATTCGCCGACGATCTTCTGGTCTGGTTGCGAGAACGCCTAACGCACTACAAGTGCCCGCGCTCGATTTCGTTCGAGCCGCACCTGCCCCGCACCGACACCGGCAAGCTTTACAAGCAGGAACTCGTGAAGAAATACTCCTGACAGCCGGTCACCCGAGCCGAAGCGGCAAACGTGCGAGCGCGAAGGTGTTTGCCGGAAAGGTGATTTCGGGAGTGTAGTCCGGTGCCAGTTCGAAGGCGGGGACTCGCTTCAGCCATTCACCGACGATCAAGGTCAGTTCCATACGCGCCAAGTGCGAACCAAGGCAGCGGTGCGGACCACCGCCGAACCCCCAGTGTCGGTGTACCTTTCCGTCCATGACAACGTCATTGGTGGAGATCGCATCGCTGTCGTCGCGGTTGATCGCGCCCAATAGCAGTCGAACCTGTGTGCCCGCCGGCAGCGTCACGTCGCCGATGGTGACGGCTTCCGTGATGACCCTGGGCACCAGTGGCGCTGGCGGTTCCAAGCGCACGATCTCCTCGACAAAGACCTTGATTTGTTCGGCATCGCGGCGCAGAGTCGCCTGCAATTCGGGGTTGCGAGCCAGTTCCAGCAGTGCAGAACCCATGGAAGAGGTGACGGTGTCGAGTCCCGCGAGCACGAAGAGGTAGCTCAGGCCGATCGCCTCGGCATCGTCGAGGGGATGCTCCCCAGTGAGCACCTGGGACAGGACATCGCGGCCGGGGTTCTGTCGGCGTTCGTTGATCGCGTCGGTCAGGTAGGAGAACAATTCAAGCGCTGGGGTGAGATCCACGCCCTCCAGCGACGGCCGGTCGGCCAGGTTTATGACGGCGTCTTTCCACGCTATCAGGCGGTCCCGATCCTCCAGTGGAAGCCCGAACAGCGTCAAAAACACCTGCGATGGATAGGGAATCGCGATGTCTGCCATGACCTCGCAGTCGCCTCCGGCGGCGACAGCATTGACGATGTCCACCGCTTGACGCTGCAATGCCGGCAGCATCTCGCCCAACGTATGGGGGCTGAAGAACGGCTGAAGGACATGGCGGAACCTGGTGTGTTCGGGCGGATCGAAGGCGATCGGCACCAACGGCAGTGGACTTCCGAGCATGTCGAACGCCTGCTTCGACGAGAACACTTCAGGTTTGCGTAGTGCGTCGAGCACGTCCTCGCGACGGGTCAGATAGAACCAGCCGTCCATGTACACGACGGGCCCGGCGTCGCGCGCGGCCGCCCACCCGACACCTCTGTCGGCCGCCATCGGCAACTTCGCCCATTCGAGCGTCGGGGCGCCGCACGTATCGACCACATCGTCGCTCTTGGCGCTCATGGGACTCCCGTTCTCAGAACGCCGACCGGTGCAGGCCGCCGTCGACCTCGATCCAGCTTCCGGTGATGTACCCGGCCAGATCCGAACACAGATACGTGACCAGCGAGGCTATTTCATCCGGTTTGCCCATGCGTGCTGCCGGCACCCTGGCCTCACCCAGCATGAAATCGCGGCGCTCATCGTCGGTACCTGCGCCCAAGTTTTTCTCCAGATACGCGATGGAGTTGGCGGTCTCGATCCAGCCGGGAGCGACGGTGTTCACCGTGACGCCGTAACGGGCGTATTCGTCGGACACCGTCTTCAACAGCCCGACCGTCGACGGCCGGCTGGTATTGGCCACCGCGTGATGGATATTGCCCGCAGGCTCCTTGGCGGTAGCCGACCCGATGTGCACGAAACGTCCCCAGCCCGCGTCCCGCATTGCCGGAAGGACAGCGCGCAGCAGGAAGATCTGACTCATCGTGTGCGCCTCGAACGACTCTCGGTAGGCATCCAGATCGCCGATGTCGGCGAAATCGCCCGGCCGCTGGTACTTCGCCTGGCCGATCACGATCAGCGGTGGCCCGTGCTCCCCGGCCACCTCTCGCACGGCGTCGTCGAGCTGGTCCTGGGCGCTGACGTCCGCGCAGACTCCCGTTGCCGCGCCGCCCTCAGCGCGAATCGCCTCCACCGCGGCATCGATATCGGCTTTGGTCCGTGCGAGTATCGCCACCCGGCAACCCTCTGCCGCAAGCATTTTGGCGACTTCGAATCCGATTCCCTTGCTGCCGCCGACGATCAGCGCTGATCGCCCGTCGATCCCGAAGTGCATGGTTCCGGCTAGCGCTTGACGTCCATGCCGGCGTCGACTTTCAAGACGCTGCCGGTGAACGAGCGGCCCGCGTCGCTGATCAGGAACAGGATCGCATTGCTGACATCGAGGGGCTCGATCATCGGGAAGTCCGGCAGTGCGGTCGACATCGCGTTGACCAAATGCGGGTTCTCCTCGATCACCTTGAACAAAGCAGGGTTGTCGGTGATCATCGGTGTATTGCAGTTGGTCGGGGCCACGCCGTTGACGCGGATACGGTCGGCGGCGAGCATGAGCGCGTAAGAGCGAACCAGGCCGGTGACCGCGAGCTTGGACGTCAGATAGGCATCGGTGCCACCGCGGCCGTCGGTGAGATCCAGTAGCGCGATCATCGAACTGGTCGCGATCAGATTGCCGCCCTGGCCCCGTGCCTTCATGTGCGGTATCGCGATCTGGAAGGTGTTCCATACCCCGATGAGCATGATGTCGAGCCCGAGCCGAAGCGCCTCGCTGGCATCGCGCTCGTCGGCATTGGTCAGCACCACGCCGGCATTGGCGATCACGGTGTCGATGTGGCCGAACTTCTCCACACCGGCATCGAAGACTTTCTGGAGCCCCGCCAGGTCGCGGACGTCGGCCTTCTCGAACAGCATCTCCTGACCGGTCTTCTCGACCAGACGAGCGGTCTCTTCGAGCTCGTCGTAAGTGCCCAGCTTGTAGGGCACCACGTCGAGGTCTTCGCAAATGTCGATTCCGACGATGTTGGCGCCCTGCTCGGCACACAACACCGCATGCGATCGGCCCTGCCCGCGGGCGGCTCCGGTGATGAAGACGACCCTGCCGTCCAGTGAACCCATTCGTATGCCTCCAGTAGCTCGCTATCGCCCGCGCTCGGCGGGTAACCACGCGCACGCTGCAGTGACGTGCGCCACGTGACGGATGTTACGCCGCGAAGTTGGAATCATACAACTATTTCGCTAATTTAATATTCGACGAATTATCGATGCTCTGGAAGGGAACCCCATGACCGACACCCTCAACGGCGGCCCCCGCCCCCCCGACGGCGACTGGCTCGGAACCCCCTACCTGACGTTCAAACGAGAAGGGCCGTTTGCGATCTGCACGCTCGACCGTCCCGAGGCGCGCAATGCGATGACCCCGGCCATGTACTTCGGCATTCGGTACGCGATCAGCCGGGTGAACGCTGACCCGGACCTCGCGGGGCTGCTGATCACCGGGACCGGTGACGTCTTCGCGCCCGGTGGCGACCTCGGTCAGGCCGCCGCGGACAACTGGATGGACTTCGCCTCGACCATGGGTATGGACGTGACGCCGTTCGACGTCCTGCGGCAATCGCCGAAACCGGTGGTTTCGGCGGTCAACGGGCTCTGCCAGGGCGGCGGACTGCAGATTGCAATGTGCAGCGACTTGGCCGTCGTGAGCGACCGAGCGACCTTCCGCGTACCGGAGTTGTTCCGTGGTATCGCCGATACGTATTACAGCCAGGTTCTTGCTCGCATGATCGGACCGGTCCGGACCAAGGATCTGATGTTCACAGGGCGCACGCTGAACCCAGCGGAGGCCGTCGAGTGGGGGATGGTCGCCAGGGTCGTGCCTCACGACGACCTGCTCGATGTGGCGAAGGAGCTTCTAGGGCAATGCTGCCGGACCGCACCGGCAGCGCGCGGCGTGGTCAAGGCAAGCCTGGACAACTACCTCGGACTCTTCGACCGGATCGGCATGCAGACCAGCTTGTTCGGACCCGAGGCACGCGAGGGCTTCCGCGCGTTCAAGCAGAAGAACTCGCCGAACTGGGTGCACCCCGAACTCCAAGTGGACGCTCGGCTCTGAGTGTGAGCCGGCGCGGCCTGGCCGGCGGGGTGGTCGGCCAGACCGCGACGGTTGCCCGTGCCTACTTCGGCGTGAAGCGCTGTGCGCCATCGAGGCGCATCACTTCGCCGTTGACGTAGGTGTTCGTGAGGAGGAACGCCGCCGCGTCGGCGTATTCGGCCGGTGTGCCCAGACGCTTGGGAAATGGGATGTTGGCGGCGAATTTGGCGATAGCCTCTTCGCCAACCGATTCCATGATCGGCGTCTTCATGGTGCCCGGCGCGATGGTGTTGACCCGGATGCCCACCGAGCTCAGGTCGCGGGCGGCCGCGATGGTCAATCCGATCACACCGGCTTTGGCTGCGGCATAAGCGGTCTGCCCTATCTGGCCTTCATAGCCGGCCACCGAGGCCGTCATCACGATGGCGCCTCGCTCACCGTCCTCGCGTGGATCCTCGGCGGCCACTGACGCCGCCACCAGACGCGTCAGGTTATATGTCCCGGTCAGATACAGATCGATGGTCTTGGTAAAGCCGCCCATGTCGGCCGGGCTGCCGTCGCGCTGCACGATCCGTTGGGCGACACCGAAACCCCCGTGCGCGACCACGGCGTAGCGCAGTTGGCCGAGCTGCTTGGCCTGCTCGATCGCCCCGAGGATGCTGTCATCGCTAGTCACGTCCGTACTGACGAACAGTGCGCCGCTACCGAGCTCGTCGGCCAGCGCCTTGCCCTTGTCGGCGGCCAGGTCGGCGATGACGACACCGAGTCCGTCGGCATGTAACCGCCGCACGGTTGCCTCGCCCAGGCCGCCCGCGCCGCCGCTGACGATCGCCGATGCACCCTCGAATTGCTTGACTGTCACCAGTTCTCCTTCTTGTCAATTGTTTTCAGATTGTCTAGATTTCCGATCACCAAATCCCACGGATCTTCTGCCGTCAGTGCCATTCGGCCTAGACGGCGTGCGAAATGCGCAGTGGTCCCGTAATCCCCGGCCCAGCTCTGGGCCCGCAGGGTGAACAGCCAGAGCGGGTGCTCGCTGGTCACCCCAATGGCACCGTGCAGCTGATGAGCGGTGGTGCTGACGGGAATGACGGTCCGCCCGACCGCGATCTTGGCGATTGTGACGGCGTAGTCGGTGTGTGGCGAGTCGAAGCCGTGCTCGGCGGCCGCGGCAACGGCTAGTTCGACAGCGGCGCGCGCGCGTTCGATATCTCCGGCCATACCCGCAAGGGACTGCTGTACGGACTGAAATGCGCTGAGCGGGCGGCCGAATTGGACGCGCTCGCGAGTGTGCGCCACCGACAGCGCCGCGGCCGCGTCGAGCGCACCCATGACCTGTACACACCGCGACCACGCGCCCCGTCGCATGAGCTGGGCCTCCAACGCCGAGTCCACAGTGTGCAACGCGTCGCTCGGTACATCGAATGCAATCGCGTCCCGTGGCTCTCCGGCGAGGTTGTGAGCCTCATGTCGGCTGCCCGCTGTCGCGTCCAACATGCCGATCTTCAATCCGTCGCGACTCCGCACAGCGAGGACCGTGGTGCACGGCCGCGCCCACGGCACGGCCTCTGCGGTTCCTGCGACTCGCCCGTCCCGGACGTCCGCGTCGGCGATCGCAACGGTAAGTGGTCCGTCGGGGAGCTCGATGCCGGCCTCGCGCCCGAGCCAACCCGCGAGCGCATCGGTTTCGGCAAGGGGAACCGCGCCGGCATGGCGTGCCACGCCGTAGAGCACGATCGCCAGCTCGTGGGGTCCCGCGCCCATGTCGGGATTGCTCGTCAGCCGGGCCAGGCCCGTCTCTTCGAGATTACGCCACAGGTCGGTGTCGAACCGGTCGGGCACCCCGCGGCGGCCCAGCCCCGCGTCGTACGAGCGCTGCCCGAGTTCGTCTACGAGGGAACGCAATTCGGCATCGTCATCTTGGATTGCGTTGGCAGCGAAAACACCACCAGCAAGCGCGCTCATGGCAATCTCCCGCTCTTCGCGCCAGCGCTCATCTGAATCTCCCGCTCTTCGCGCAAGCGCTCATCGCAACCCCATTCCGCGAGCTACCACGCCCCGCAATACCTCGTTGGTGCCGCCGCGCAGGGTGAACATCGGCTTGTGCAGCCAAGCCGTGGTGAGCATCGCTGTCAGCTCCGGGTTCACTGTCGAGCCCTCCAGCACGTCGGCGATCAACTCCACCGATTCAGCCTCGAAACGGGTACCGAGGTCTTTCACCAGCGCGGCGAGGCTCGCCGCGTCGCCGCCATCGGTGAGTGTGCGAGCCACTGACAGCGACAGCTGGCGCAGCGAGATGAGCCGCGCGAGCAGATCACCGACGGCGACAGCGGTCCGGTCGTCGGGGACCGGACCCCCGCTCAGCGCGCGGATCGCCGACAGGAGCAGGGGGCCGGCGGACAGGATTCGCTCTGGGCCACTGCGCTCGAACGACAATTCCGACGTGACCTGGTGCCAACCGTTGCCGACCTCACCGAGCACATCCGCGTCGGCGACGAAAACAGAATCCAGGATGACCTCGTTGAAGTGATGTGCCCCCGACATCGACAGGATGGGTTCAATCCGCACGCCCTCGGCATCGCACGGCACCAGGAACTGGCTGAACCCGGCGTGCCGATGCTCCGGATCCGGTGGGCTGGTGCGGGCCAGCACCACCACCTGGTGAGCGTGGTGGGCGCCGCTCGTCCACACCTTGGTGCCAGAAAGGAGCCAACCACCTTCGGCGCGAACCGCTTTGGTGGCAACGGCGGCGAGATCCGATCCTGCGCCGTGCTCGCTCATTCCGATGGACGAGTAGAGCGTGCCGGCAACGATTTTCGGCAAGAGCCTCGCACGCTGCTCTTCGGATCCGTACGCCAGCAGACTGGGCGCCACCTGACGGTCGGCGGTCCAGTGCGCGGCCACCGGCGCACCCGCGGCGATCAGTTCCTCTGTCACGACATAGCGGTGCAGGTGCCCCAACTCGTGGCCGCCGTAGCGCTTGGGGACCGTCAGTCCCAGGAAACCCGCGGCGCCCAAGCGCGCAGAGAACTCCTCGTCCCACTCGCCCATCCAGGCGTCGACAGCAGGCGCCCAACCGAACTCAGCGCGATCCGACGCCAAGAAGTCGCGAATGGCGGAACGCAGCTTGACCAAGTCCGTATCACGGGCGCTCAGCGCGTCAAAGGAATTCACCGGACCACTCGCCTACACCGCGGGAGTTCTAGGCGAGTCGAGATAGAAGTTCGGAGTCAGATCCTCTTCACGCTCGGCGAGCCTGTAGCCCGCGATATCGCCGGCATCCCAGCCCTCGTCTCGAAGGATCTGTTCGTCGGTGTAGAAGTTGCCGGTGCATTCGGCGGCGGCCCGGGTGACCAGCGCGTGTACTGCGTCGGACATGATCCTGGGAGTGCGTGCCTGGGCATGGACGACGTCCTTGCCCATCGCGACGATCATCCCCGTGCTGGCGATGGTGGTCGCCGGCCACACCGAGTTCACTGCGATCGGAATCGACGCGAACTCCGCAGCCCATCCGAGAGTCAGCAGGCTTTCGGCGTACTTGCCCACCGTGTGTCCGACGTGCGCCCCGACCCAACGCGGGTCCAGGTTGAGCGGCGGCGACACGTTGACGACGTGGGCGTTGTCGGAGTTTCGCAGGTAGGTGAACGCCGCCTGAACGACCGCGAAGGGTCCTTCGACATTGACGGCGAGCAGACGGTCGAAGTTCTTCGGCGGCAGTTTCGGTGTAGGGCGAAGGTCAAGTGCGCCAGCGTTGTTCACCACGACGTCGATGCCACCGAACTCCTCGGCGGCAGCGGCGATCGCGCCCGCCACCCCGTCGGCGTCGCGGACGTCGACCGCGAGTGACAGTGCCCGGCCACCAGCGTCGCGGACTGCCTGGGCGGTCTCGGTGAGGGTGCCGGCGATTTTCGGGTTCGGCGTCTCGGTCTTGGCCAGCAGCGCGACCGCCGCGCCGTCTGACCCCGCCCGGATCGCGATCTCGCGGCCGATGCCGCGACTGGCACCGGTGACCACGACGACGCGGTCCTTGAGGGTGCGGGGACCGAGAGTTTCCACGACGCTGTCTTCTCCCTGGCTTAGGTGGCGATGGAGCAGAATGCTATAACTATATAGCGCATTAAGAATGCGACGGATCGCGGTACCCGGTGGAGGAGAATCGAACCATGACGCAGGTCGTCTCGATCGGCACCTACCTGCCGCCATGGACCGTCCGCGAGCGTCGCGTCAAGGGGCCGGACGAGGATGCACTGACCATGGCGGTCGCCGCCGGACGTGCCGCCGATCCCGATGCGACTGCCGAACGCGTCGTGTTGGTGTCGCGTGACTTTCCGCTGCTCGAAGGCGGCAACGGCGCGGTGCTGCTGGCCGCGCTGTCGCTGTCGGCCGATATCCCGGTCACCGAAGTGCTCGGTGGCGCGCCCGCCGTGCTCGACCAACTGGTCAGCGCTTCGCCGGGCACGTTGGTCATCGGTGCCGACGACAACGATCTCGCCGTGGGCGCGGCGGCCGCGCTGACCGGAGACAGCGGCGCGACCGTGACGGCCACGGGCCGCCAAACCCGCAGCCTGCCGTTGACCGCCCGCGCAGAGGACGGCACCCGTCACGCCTACGTCGACCCCCGGCTGCAGCGCGAGGTCGGCGTTCGGTCGACCCTCGCCCGACTCGGCTTGACCGGGACACCCTCGGTTGCCGCGGTGGCAGGCGTGCCGCCGGCTCAACTCGGCAGCGGCTTCGACACCGCGAGTGCCCTTGCGGACGCGACGGCCTCGGCCGCCGCGATCATCCGACTGCTGGCAGAGGCGATCGAGGCGCACATTCCGGGCCTGCTGCTCGGCGTCGAACAGTCAAGCATCAGCGCAGCCGAACTCGCGCTCGACGATGCGTCGCCGCGGATATCCCGCGACGAGGCTCCGCCACGCGACCTGCCGAAGCTCCGTGTCGCCGACGGCGTCGGCATCCCGATCTCGATGCCGGCATATGCGCGCGCGTTCGAGCCGAAGATTCGTTGGGAAGCAGCAGTGTTCGACGAAAGTCCGGGCATTGACTCCGCCCCGCAGTTCCCGCCGAGGCTGCGCGTGAACAACGCCGGGCAACTGGCCACCGAATACAAGCTCGAGCCGCTGCCGCGGACCGGCACGGTGTACACCCACACCACCATCCGGATCCCGGTGCCCGACCTGCCAAGCCCGTACTCACTGGCCGTCGTCCAGCTCGACGGCAGCCCGGTGCGGGTACTGCTGAAGGTGACGGGCGTGCCCGCGGGCGAGGCGACGATCGGGCAGGAGGGTGCCGTCGTGCTGCGCAAGATCGCGACGCGAGCAGGCATCCCCGATTACGGGTACGCGTTCTGGCCGGGGCGCACACTGAGCTCGGAAGGAGTCGAGGCATGAGGAATGTCGCCATCGTGGGCGCCGGCATGACGCCGTTCGCCGAGCACTTCGAGCTCGGTATCAAGGACCTGGTGCCGATGGCCTACGCCGAGGCGGTGTCCGGCGTCGACAAGGGCATCGACAAGTCTGAAATAGAGGCGGCTTGGTTCGGCGAGCTGTCCACCACCGACGGATTCCCGTCGGGCATACTCGCCGACACGCTCGACCTCACTGATATCCCGGTCACTCGCATCGAAAATGCGTGTGCCACAGGCAACGACGCGATCCGCAACGGGACCATGGCCATCGCCTCGGGTCTTTACGACGTGGTGCTGGTCGTCGGCGCCGACAAGGTTCGTGAGACGTCGTCGACCTCCACCTTCTGGGACTGGGCGGCGATGACGCGCGATAACGCATGGGATTACCCGCTGGGCCTGGTCGCGCCCGCCAATTTCGCGCTGCACGTCATCCGATACCTGCACGAGTCGCCTGCGACCAAGGAGCACATGGCGATGGTGGCGGTGAAAAACCACTTCCACGCGCTGAACAACCCCAAAGCTCAACTGCGCTACGAGATCACCGTCGAGCAGGCCTTGGCGGCACCGATCGTGGTTGAGCCGTTTGGGCTCTACGACTGCACCCCGCAGAGCGATGGCGCCGCCGCGGTGATCCTAGCGGCCGAGGACGTCGTCGACCGCTACACCGATCGGCCGGTGTGGGTGCGTGGCGTCGGGCTCGGCATGGATCGCGTGATGCATCAGCACAAGACCGACATGACGACGTTCCCCCCGACGGTGCGTGCGGCCAAGACGGCGATGACGATGGCCGGTGTCACGCCGCGCGACATCGACGTGGCCGAGGTGCACGACTGCTTCACCGGTGTCGAACTCATCAGCTACGAGGACCTCGGCTTCGCCAACCGGTTCGAGGCCTACAAGCTCGTCGAGGGTCGTGAGCACTACGTCGGCGGGTCGATCCCCATCAATCCCAGCGGCGGCCTGAAGGCCAAGGGGCACCCGCCCGGTGCAACCGGCGTGGCGCAATGCTATGAACTGTTCAACCAACTGCGCGGCGAGGCTGAGAACCAGGTTGACGGCGCCCGCGTGGCGTTGGCGCACAACATCGGTGGACCAACCGCGGTCTCCGCGGTGACGATCCTCTCCAGCGAGAAGAATTGACGGGACAACACATGACGACTTCCGACGTAGATTCCTCCCCCCTCGCTCCGCTCGACCCGGCCACTCTTGCCGGCTACGAGCAGTTTGCGCCGTGGCTGCTCGTGGAGAAGCGCGGCAACGTCCACGTCGTGAGCATCAACCGCCCTGAGGCGCTCAACGCCGTCACCGAGGAGGTGCATCACGCCTTCGCCACCATCTGGAAGGTGCTCGACGCCGATGACGACGTGAAGGCCGTGGTGACCACCGGTGTGGGCAAGGCGTTTTCGGCCGGTGGTGACATGGTCATGTTCGGCCGCCTGATCGAGGACGAGGTCGCTCGCACGTTCCAGATCCACGAGGCCCGAACGGTCTTCCTCGAGGTGATCAACTTCCCGAAGCCGCTGGTGTCCGCTGTCAACGGTCCCGCCGTTGGACTTGGATGCTCTATCGCCCTGTTGAGTGATCTGCTGGTGATGGGGGAGAGCAGCTACCTGGCCGATCCGCATGTCGCGGTGGGCCTGACCGCCGGTGACGGCGGTGCTGCGATGCTGCCTCTGCTGATCGGCATGATGAAGGCCAAAGAATATGTGCTGCTTGGCGATCGGATCACCGCCGAGATCGCGGAGAAGCTGAACTTGGTCACCAAAGTGGTCAGCGACGATGCCGTGCTGGACGAGGCACTGGCGCTCGGTGAGCGATTCGCCGCCCTGCCGCCCCAGGCGCTTCGGTCGTCGAAGGTGGCGCTCAACATGCACCTCGCCCGCGCCGCGCAGGGTGTCCTCGAATACGCGCTTGCCGAGGAGCTGACATCGTTCTCGACGCCTGAGTTCAAGGAGCGGGTGGCCGCATTCCGCGCCCGGTCCAAGAAGTAGCGGAGACACGGGGCTGACATGTCCGCAGTGCTGCGCGTCGAGCCCCGCTGGACCGACCTCGACCCTGCCGGCCACGTCAACAACAGCGTGTACCTGGTTTACGCGGAGGAGGCACGTGCCCGACTCCTCCCGCAGGCGCTTCCCAGTGCGTGGGATCGGGTTGTCGTGGTCCACAACGAAATCGACTATCACCGCCCCGTCCTTTTGTCGGATTCTGTAGAGGTGACCTGCGCAGTCGAATCCTTCGGCACGTCGTCATTCACCACGGTGCACGCCGTCACCGCGGCCGGCCACAAGTGCGCCACGGTGCGCACCGTTCAGGTCGTGCTGCGCGAGGACCGTTCCGGAGCGCGACCGTGGACAGTCGACGAGCGTGTCGCCCTGAACGACCTCATCGTCCCCGCCACGACATAGTCGTCACCGGTGGCGTCGCAGCGGCTGCGCCACGGCCTCAACTTTCGGGACCCGTTGAATCACCCCGCGAGTACTTCGCGACCAGTTCCTGCTTGTACAGCGTGCCCGCATCGGTGCGCGGCAGCTGCGACTCGAAAGAGATGGTCCGTGGACATTTGAAGTGTGCCAAGCGTTCCCGCAGCCAGGCCAACAGCTCTTCGGCAGATTCGTCGGTGGCATCAGCGGGGTCGATGGTCTGCACAACTGCCTTGACACTCTGCCCCATCGACTCGTCCGGAATGTCGAAGACCGCGGCGTCCATCACCTTCGGATGGGTGATGAGCAGATCCTCGGCCTCCTGCGGGTAGATGTTGACCCCACCGGAAATGATCATGTGATGGCGCCGATCGGTCAGGAAGAGGTAGCCGTCGTCGTCCAGATAGCCGATGTCTCCGACGGTGACCCACCCGTGGGCATCGCGGGCCTCGGCCGTCTTCGCTTCGTCCTTCAGGTATTCGAACGGATGCCCGCCCTCGTAGTAAATGGTGCCCGGTTCGCCGGGCGGCAGCTCGATGCCGTCGTCGCCGAGGATGTGGGGGATTCCGACCAGCGGCTTGCCGACTGACCCCGGATGCGCCAGCCAGTCTTCCGCCCGGATGAACGACGCGCCGACCGCTTCGGAGGACGCGTAATACTCGTCGACGATCGGCCCCCACCAGTCGATCATCTGCCTCTTGATCTCCACCGGGCATGGTGCTGCTGCGTGCACGACACGCTGCAGGCTTGACACGTCGTATGAATCTCGAACGTGCTGAGGCAATTTGAGCATCCGGACGAACATCGCCGGCACGAACTGTCCGTGGGTGATCCGGTAGCGCTCGATGGCGGCCAACGCCGACTCGGCGTCGAACTTCTCCATCACCACCGTCGTGCCCCCCAATGCCTGCACCGACAACGACCAGAACGACGGTGCGGTGTGGTACAGCGGAGCGGGACTCAGGTACACCGCGTCCCCCGACAATCCCACGGCCATCAGCAGCGGTGCCAACATGTTCGGCGCTTCTGCCGGTGACAGGTGGGCCAGGGGACGCCGAATGCCCTTGGGGCGCCCGGTGGTTCCCGACGAGTACTGCAGCAGGTCGCCTTCGCTCTCGCCGACGATCGGGGTATCCGGTTGGTCGGCTACGCATTCCGGATAGCGCAACCAACCATCGAGGTCGTCGTCTGCAATCAACAGCAGATCGGGCGGACCGCCGTGTAGGTGCTCGGCGATTCCTTCACAGACTCTGCGCAACTGACGCGAACCGATGATCGCCTTCGCTCCGCTGTTGTCGACGATGTAGGCCGCTTCGGCGGGCGTGAGGTGGGTGTTGATCAGGGCGTAGTAGAGGCCGCTGCGCCGGGCCGCCCACATCACGGCGTGGATGTGTTCGTTGTTTTCCATCAGCACCGCGATGGTGTCACCTTCGCGAAGGCCGGCACTGCGCAAATAGTGTGCAAGTCGGTTCGCCCTGGCCTCCAACTCGGCGAAGCTCACCTCGGTGCCCGACGGGTGCAAGATGACCGCCGGTTTCACCGACGAAACCCACTCACGAATCTGCATGTTGTACTCCCTTACGGACGAGTGCCCGCTCGGCTGCTCGGTACTTCGTATAGATTTCGGCGAGGAACTGTTCCACCGCAACGGCGGCATGTGCGGCGCGGGCGGAACCGAAGGTGTCGAATGCATGCTGTGCGTAGGGCATTTCGGCGTATACCACCGGCTGTTCACTGACCTCACGGAGGCGCGCAACGAAGCTTCGAGCCTGTGCGACAGGAATGAAGGAGTCGTTGCTGCCGTGAAGCACGAAGAACGGGGGAGCCCCGGGGTGCGCATAGGTTATCGACGACGCCGCCTCAAACGCATGGGGCGCTTCGGCGCGGGTCTGCTTGATCACCAGTCTCTCCAAGAAAGGCACCATGGCAGGGTTCAGCGAATCGTCGGTACGCGTGAAGTCGTACACGCCGTAGAACGGAACCGCGGCCTGCACGTCGGTGTCGGCGTCCTCGAAGCCGGGCTGAAACGCCGGGTCGTTCGCGGTCAACGCTGCCAGCGAGGAGAGGTGGCCGCCCGCCGAACCGCCGGTGATCGCGATGAAGTTGGGATCACCGCCGTACTCGGCGATGTGTTTCTTGACCCAGGTGATCGCCGCCTTGACGTCGACGATCTGATCCGGCCAGGTGCTTCGTGGACTGAGCCGATAGTTGATGGACGCGCATACCCAGCCCAACTCGGTGAGGTGGCTCATCAGCGGATGTGCCTGCCCGCGCTTGTTGCCCGTCGCCCATGCACCGCCGGGAATCTGCAACAGCACCGGGGCACGGGCGTCACGTGCCAGATCGGGCCTGCGCCAAATATCGAGCTCATTCTTGCGCCCGTGGGCGCCGTAGCTGATGTCCGAGTCATGGGCATAGTCGCGATACACCCGCATCATTCGAAGCAGCCCAGGTGACTTCGCCGTGCCGCTGCCCGGCGGCCGCCCGCTCCACAGTCCCGCCGACTGCTTGCGGCGATCGCGCCCGAGTTGTTCGTCCAGTGCAGTAGTCAAAGGTGTGTCGGCCGACTGGCCGATCCGGTGCAGTCCCAGCAGACCCAGCCAGGAACCGGCGGCCGACAACCACACGAGTGTTCGGGTGCGCGACCCGAGGCGGCGCGTCGTCGCGATGAGCGGGACGACCTGAGCCGTCACGACCTGGAGTGGAAGCTCGGATACGAACAGGCCGGACATGAACGCGAACACCGAGGGTATCGCTCGTCTCGACAGCGGCCGATACCCGTTGACGGTCGCTACCGCGCCGAGGACGCTGCCGAGGACGACGGCTCGTCTCATTCGAATTTCCTTCTATGTCACGCGATAGTCAGCGGTACGACGTAATCCTTGCGGCGAGCGCGACCTTGCCGTCGTCGCCGATGGCCTGCGCGTCGGCAATCCCGGTGGTGCGCCCGACGCGAACCGGCGTCCCGACATAGCGCGAGGTGCTGCCCGCGTAAAACGGGCGCACGAAGTTCACTCGCAGTGAGGCTGTGTGGAATAGGCCGGCGGATTGATCGCCGTTGATCGCCGCCGAAGCCGCCAGTTCCAGTCCCGCGGAGGCCATCCCGCCGTGCACGATGCCAATGTCGTTGTTGAGATCGGGATCTCGACGCTGATACAGCACCCTTGAGTCGTCCTCGCTGTCTTGCACTCGGACTGCCATGAGATCCTCGAGGGTGGGTGTCTCGCCAACCAGGGTCAGCGGCGGTTGCTTGACTGCGACGCCATCGGCGGGAATGAAAGCGGAACGCACTGTGCCGGTGCCGATTACGGCGCCACCGCACGTGAGCGTGCAAATCGACAGAGGCGTACTCCCGGCGGAACCCACCGCGTGGGCGCTGGCCACGACGGGCGGAGCGTCGTCGCGCATCGCGTCGGCGGCGTTGGAACTGACTTCCAACGCGAGTTCACTCGAGACCGTCCACCGGTCGATACATCGACGATAGTGATTGACCATGCCGGCTGCCGCGTCGACGAGGATGGCCAGCGGCCCGACGGCGGGAGCGCCGGTGAACGGATTGCGCAAACCCGACACCGGCATCGACATCACAACTGTCGCGTCGCGAAGGCTCGCCGCAAGAAACTCGATTCCGAACCGAACCTGTATCGCGGCTGGTGTCTCGATGTCGTACCGGACTTCGCGCTCGTCGACACCGGTCATTCGAGAAGGTCTACGACCGTTGACATTTCGGCTCCCGACAGCACAAACGCCTCGGCCTTCTGCAGATGTTTCTTCCACAGCTCGCCAGCCTGCTCGGCGTCGCCTGCCTTGATCATGTCCAAGACCATGCGATGGGTCTTGACCGAGCGATTCACCGCCTGCGCCGCGCGGGTGCCTTCGGTCGGCTGCAGAGAACGATTGCCCTTCTCGATGATGTGGTGGAGCATGTCGCTGACAATCTGCAGAGTCCTGTTGCCCGACAGACGCGCGATCGCGGCATGGAAATCCGTCAACTGATCAACTGTATCTCCGCCCGGCTGCAGCTCGGATTCCCGCTCAACAATCTGCTCGAGCTCGGCGATCACAGCCGGGTTCCGGTCCTTCGCGAGCTGGACAACCATCGGAGTCTCCAGGGTGACCCTGGCGTCGTAGACATCCTTGAGCGTCACGCCTTCGTACTCGAGAATGAGCCCGGCGTAGCGAGCCAGCGTCTGGCGTTGCGGTCGGGTGACGCGGGCGCCGCCGCGCACTCCGCGCTGCACCTCGATGAGCGACTCGGATTCCAGCACCCGGAACGCCTCGCGCAGGGTCGGCCGGGACACCCCGAACCGCTCCATGAGCTCCGACTCCGGCGGCAGCATGGTGCCCTCGGTGATCTCGCCGCGGATGAACATCCGGCGCAGCACGGTGGCCACCCGATCGGCCATCTTCGGCTCCCGAAGGCTGGTGACCTCCATATCGACCTCCCCGACTAAGTACTGAATCAACTAACTATTTTGGCAGGTTAACTGAATTATCGGGACCAACCGGGCATCCGCGGCCGGTGCGTGACCAACCTCATGACTAATAGCCCATCGCCCGGCCCATCAGGTCCTTCATGATTTCCGTGGTGCCTGCGTACAGCCGCTGAACCCGCGAATCGCGCCACAACCTGGCGACCTCGTACTCGTTGATGTAGCCGTAGCCGCCGTGCAGCTGTAGACAACGGTCGAGGATCTCCCACTGCACTTCCGAGGTCCACCACTTCAATCCGGCGGCGTCCTGATCCGACAGGGTGCCGTCGTTGACGGAGAGCACGCACTGGTCGAGATACGTCTGTGCGGCGTCGAGCTTGGTCTGCATCTCGGCCAGGAAGTGCCGGTTGACCTGGAACGTACCGATCGGCTGCCCGAAAGCCGTGCGCTCGAGTGCGTAGGCCTTCGTCAGGTCCAGCGCTCGCCGCGCCGCCGGCAGCGCGTAGCAGGCGACACCCACGCGCTCGCTCGGCAGGTTCGAGACCAGGTGGTAGAAGCCGCGATTGAGCTCGCCGACGAGATTCTCCTTGGGGACCCGGACATCCTCGAAGAACAACTCGGCGGTGTCGGCGGAGTATTGACCGATCTTGTCGAGCTTGCGTCCGCGCGTGAAGCCTTCCATACCGTCTTCGATCATCAGCAGGCTGATGCCCTTGTGTCGCGCCGATGGATCGGTTTTGACGGCGGTGAGCACCAGTTTGGAGAGCAGTCCATTGCTGATGAACGTCTTCTGCCCGTTCACCACCCAGTGGTCGCCCTCGTCGCGGGCGGTGGTCTTGATGCCTGCCAGGTCGGAGCCTGCGGCAGGCTCAGACATCGCAATCGAGCCGATGTACTCACCGGAGACGAATTTGGGCAGCCAGCGTTCCTTCTGTTCCTCGGTGGTGAGGTTGTTCATATACGGCATCAGAATGTCGTTCTGCACGCCGAGACCGATGCCGACCGATCCGGTCATGAACATCTCTTCGGAGATGATCTGGTTGAATCGGAAGTCCTTCACGCCGAGGCCGCCGTATTTCTCGTCGAACTCCCAACCGATCAGGCCGTGCTCACCCGCCGCCAGCCACGCCTCGCGGCTGACCTTGCCGTCACGTTCCCACTTTTCGGCGTTCGGTACGCATTCACGCTCGAAGAAGGCGCGCGCGGTCGCGCGGAAATCCTCGTGTACTTCGTCGAAAATGTTGCGCCGCATACGTTCCCCTAATCCCAACTGACAATCGCGGGTAGCGCGCGACCCGGCGTGTAGATGTCGAACAAGCGCTCGGCGAGCAGCGATTCGAGCTGTTGA
Source organism: Mycobacterium sp. 29Ha (assembly GCF_032883055.1). Classification (NCBI taxonomy): domain Bacteria; kingdom Bacillati; phylum Actinomycetota; class Actinomycetes; order Mycobacteriales; family Mycobacteriaceae; genus Mycobacterium; species Mycobacterium sp. 29Ha. Next base: position 197,630 of record NZ_JAMQTI010000008.1, on the reverse strand, counting down.
TACGAACCGCACAGCGCATCGATCTGAAACCCGCGCGCCACGTACCGGTGCAAGTCATGTTCGGCGGTGAGCCCGATCGCCCCGCACACCTGAAGCACCGCATCGCTGACCCCGCGATGGGCCCGGCCCGCAGCCACTTTCGCGGTCTGTGCGGACAAGACCCCGCCGTAGCGCCACGATTCGCTGAGCAGTGCGCGCGCCCCCTCCAGCTTGGCTGCAGCGTCGGCAAGGGAGTGGCGAGGTGACTGCAGCGACCCGATCGGGGAGCCGAACTGGACTCGTACGCTGATGTGCTCGACCGCGATTCGCAATGCCCGGTCGGCGAGACCGATCAATTCGGTGGCTATCGAGCGATGCGCCGCCGCGATCGCGCGTCCCCATTCGGTCGACGCGTCAATCAGTACGTCCCCGGTCGAGCCTTCTACTCGGGTCCATACGACAGAAGGATCGAAGGTGTCCATTTGTTGGCCGTGCAGTCGGTCGGCATCGATGACGGCAATCGATACGGTGCCCATCGCGCGCGAGACCGGCACCACGACGCGGCCGCGAAGCGGGCCGAGCACAATGCCTTTCACCTGATCCTCGGTCGAGCTCGGCGCATGGCCGCGGGTCAGGCCTGGCAGCACGATGGCGTCGACTGGTGCGTCGAGTAACGGCATCAGCTCGGCGAGCATGACCCGATCCAGCGCGTCGGTGAGGGCCAGTGATCGACCCTGGGCACGGAACAGCAGCGCGCATGCCTCGACCGGGTACTCGGACTCGATCTCTGCCCAACCCAGCTCATCGAGCCGCGGACCGATGACGACGTGTTCCTGCTTCGCGGCGAGGTCTTCGAAGAGTCGGAACACCGCCTCTTCGATCATGGGCCATGCTTCGTCTTCGGGATTTGTTCCGTGCGTGCGCGTGGTCACGATGCGCGCCTCTCCTTCGGCAGCCCGAGGAGATGGTCGGCGATGATTCCGCGTTGCACTTCTGCAGTACCGCCCATGATCGTTGCGGCGCGTGAGTACCACCATTCCGCGCGTGCCGTGTCGAGTTCGGCCTCGCGATGGACACCCGGCGGGCCGCCCGCCACCATGTAGTTACGTGCGACGTCCAGGACGAGGTCGTTGACCTCCCTTTCGGCGCCGGCGCACAGTAGCTTGTCGATACTGCTTTCGGGACCGACCGGTTCGCCGGCCGCGAGTTTGCGCACCGTTGTCGCGGCGCGGGCCTGTGCGGCGATCACGTCCACGTACACGCGGGCGAATCGCTCACGCAGCGAGGCATTCGCGGCGCTGGTGACCATGTACTCCCGTAGGCGTCCTAGCTCGGTGAGCACCTTGTTCAACACCGCATAGCCGTACATGCCCCGCTCGTACTGCATCAGGAACATCGTCACGGCCCAGCCTTGGTCCACGTCGCCGACCAGCCGCTCACGGGGCACGCGCACGTCGTCGAAATACATCTCGGCAAGTTCGCGTCGGCCGCTGGCCAGTGCGATCGGCCGGATGGTCAGGCCGGGGGTGTCGGTGTCGATCAACAACATGGTCAACCCACGGTGGCGGCTTTCCGGGGAACCGGTACGCACGAGCACACAGACCCGCTTGGCGGTACCGCCCTGGCTGGTCCATATCTTCTGGCCATTGACGATGAAGCCGCCGGCCCCATCGTCGGCTGCCCGGGTACGCAGTGACGCCAGATCGCTGCCGGACTCGGGCTCGGAGAACCCCTGCCCCCACCATTCCGACCCAGCGAGGTAGCCGGGCAGGTACCGTGCGGCCAGCTCCGGCGCGAACTTGAGCACGGCCGGGCCCATCACTTCCAGCGTCCACGCCTGGGCGGGGATGGGCAGCATGGCGTGGCCGAGCTCCTCGAAGTAGACGGCCCTGTGCACCTCATTGCCGCCGAAACCGCCGGCGTCCTCTGGCCACCCGTACCGATTCCACCCGTCAGCATGAAGTCGGGCCATCACAGAGGCGTCGTGCTCCAGGCCCTGCTCGGCAGTCATACTCGCCGCCTCGCGCCATTCCTCGGCGCAGTCCAACGTGCTGAGGTACTCGCGGAGATCCTGACGGTACAACGCGACCTGCGTGACGTAATCGTCGCGGCGGTCACCGCTGACAGGAGACGACACCGCTACTCCCTTCATGCTTTCGCGGGGTTGGCTCCGAAGGGGCGAATCCGCTAAACAATTATCTATACCAGGTACACTAACGCACGACCCCAACTTCGCCATAGGGAGCGCCAATGACGGCATCACCGGTCGCCACAACCACCGTTTCGTTCAACCCCGAATCCCGCCTCTACATCGACGGCAGGTTGCGTGAGTCGTCGACGGGTAAAACCGCCGACAACATCAACCCAGCCACCGAGGAAGTGCTCGGGGTGTGCACCGACGCGGGTTCCGATGACATGGACGAGGCCATCGCCGCTGCGCGCCGCGCGTTCGACACCACGGACTGGTCGACCAACCACGAGTTTCGACAGCGCTGCCTCATGCAGCTTCACGAGGCGCTGCAGGAGGAGAAGGAGGAGGCGCGCGCGGAGCTGGTCGCCGAGGCAGGCGCTCCGCTGGGCATGACCTACATCGCCCAGCTGGACTGGCCACTCGCCGACGCGGTTCGCTGGCCCGCGCAGCACATCTCGGAGTTCACGTGGGAACGTCAGCTCGCCGTGGACGCCAAGATGGGCGAACCCTACAACCGCGTGGTGGTGAAGGAGCCAATGGGCGTGGTCGGGGCGATCACGCCCTGGAACTTCCCGGTCGAAATCATCAGCAACAAGGTCGGTCAGGTCCTGGCCACGGGCAACACGATGGTGCTCAAGCCCGCGATCGAGACGCCGTGGAGTGCACTGCGCTGGGGCCGGATCATCGCCGAGAAGACCGACATCCCGGCGGGTGTGGTGAACATCGTCACGGCGTCCGACAACGACGTAGCTCAGCGGTTGGTCACCGATCCTCGCGTGGACATGATCTCCTTCACCGGCTCGACCGCGGTGGGCGAACTGATCGGCCGATTATCCGCCAAGACAATGAAGCGCAACCTGATGGAGTTGGGCGGCAAGTCGGTGTACCTGCTGCTCGAGGACGCCGATCTGGCGACGACCGTTCCGGGCTGCATCGGCGCGCTGATGCATTCCGGTCAGGGCTGCGCGTTGACGACGCGAATGTTGGTGCCCCGCAACCGCTATGAGGAGGCCGTCGAGCTGGCCACAGCAACGTTCGCCTCTGTCACCGTCGGCGATCCGTCCGATCCTGCAAACTTCTGTGGCCCACTCGTCTCGGCCAAGCAGCGCGACCGCGTGCTGGGGTACATCGAGGTGGCCAAGGAGCAGGGCGCCCGGGTCACGGTCGGCGGCGGGAAGCCCGATGGATTGGACCGCGGGTATTTCGTTGCGCCGACGGTCCTGGCGGATGTGACACCCGACCACCGGGTCTTCCAAGAGGAGATCTTCGGTCCGGTCATCACGATCACGCCCTATGACGGAGGCGATGACGGCGCGGTCGAGATGGCCAACAACTCGATTTACGGCTTGGCCGGCACGGTGTTGGGGTCCACCGAACGGGCGATGGCGGTCGGACGGCGCATACGCACCGGATCGGTGTGTGTCAACAGCGCGATCTTCTACGGTGCCGATGCACCGTTCGGTGGCTACAAGATGAGCGGCATCGGCAGGCAGAACGGCATCGAGGGTTTCGAGCAGCACTTGCAGACCAAGGTGATTGCCTACCCGATCGAGTCGGCGAAGTGAGCGACATCCTCAACGGCATTCGAGTGGTTGAACTGGCCGCGTGGACATTCGTGCCGGCGGCGGGGGCGGTGCTGGCCGACTGGGGCGCCGACGTCATCAAGATCGAGCATCCGGAGACGGGCGATCCGCAACGCGGCCTGATCAGCTCCGGGATCGTCACCGCCGCAGGGGGAGTGAACCACTTCATCGAGCAACCCAACCGCGGCAAACGCAGCATTGGTTTGGACACCTCCACCCCCGAGGGGTTGGAGCTGTTGATGAAGCTTCTGGAAACCGCCGATGTGTTCGTGACCAACCTGCTGCCCGACTCGCGGCAGCGGATGGGAATCGACGTCGAGCAGGTGCGTGCGCGCAATCCGAAAATCATCTACGCCCGTGGACACGGCTACGGCACCAAGGGTGACTTGGCATCGCAGGGCGGCTTCGACCTCGCGGCGTATTGGGCCCGGGGTGGGATCGGCGAGGGGTATGCCGCAGGCGACGGCTCGTATCCGCCGATACAGCGGCCGGCATTCGGCGACTCCTACGGAGGGCTGGCCATCGCTGGAGGCATCGCCGCAGCGCTGGTGAAGCGAGAGCGCACCGGTGAGCCGTCAGTGGTGGACGTCTCGCTGCTCAATGCGGCGATCTGGCAACTGGGCCCCGACATCGTCGGATCGGGCGTGACAGGGCAGGACATCCCGAAGTTCAACCTCGACGAGATGCCCAACCCCGTGGCGAGCATCTACAAGACCCGCGACAACCGGTTCATCGCGTTCGTGCTGTTGCAGGCCGACCGGTTCTGGGCGGACTTCTGCACCCGCCTGGGGCGGACGGACCTGATCGACGACGAGCGATTCGCGAACGCCATGGTGCGCTTCGAGAACCGAAAGGACTGCATTGCGCAAATTCGTAGCGCCTTTGCCGCCGAGGATCTTTCCCACTGGGAGAAGGCGTTTTCCGGCTTCGACGGGGTGTGGGACATCATGCGCACAGCCCACGAAGTACACGCTGATCCGCAGGCGATCAAGAACGGTTACCTGCCGCGGGTAACCGACGCGAACAACAACGAGTTCGCGCTGGCGGCCAGCCCCGTGCAGTTCGACGAAACGCCGCTTGACCTGAGTTGCGCGCCGGGCCACGGAGAACACACGGACGCCCTGTTGGCCGAATTGGGTTACAACGAGGACGAGATCATCGAGTTCAAAATCAACTCGGTCGTGCTGTAGTGGGTTCGACAAGGCCGTCGATGGCGGATCGCGCTGAGATCGAACGAGAATTCCGGCACTACTACATGACCGGTCCTGTGATGGAGGATTGGGTCGGCTGGGCCAACCTCTTCACGGATGATGCGACGTACTTCGACCACTATTACGGCACGTTTGTCGGGCCCGACGAGATCGCGCCCTATCTCGAGGGCACGATGGGTGCATCCCCAATGGTCTACACCGTTTTGAAGTGGTACGTAATCGACGGCGACAGAGTGGTCTACGAATGCCTCAACCGGGCCGACAACCCCGAGCCCGGCGCGCCTGCGTTCGAGTTCCCGTCGTTTCAGATCGTCGACTACGCCGGCGATGGCCGTTGGAGCCGAGAAGAGGACATTTGGCTCATGGGTGAGATGAAGGAATTCGCCCGTCGCTATCGAGAGGCGGAGCAGGCGTTTCCGCAAACTATCGAAGACAAATTGAGTCGGGCCGACTGGGGTCCTTGGGTCGACTGGGCGAGGCCTGCACCGGGTCATCAAGCACGTCCATCCTGGTGCGGCAGGCCAGGTTTCACACCGTTCGGGCGGATCGATGACATCCAGTTCGGGACACGTTCCCATTGATGGCACTCGCCAGACGCTTCTTGCACGTCAATCTGAACTGCGACTCCCTTGATGCGACCGAAGACCTCTACGGGCGTCAGCTCGGGCTTACCGCGCGAATGCGGACGGATGCCAATGTGGCTACCGATGGCAGCATTCTCGGACTCGACGGGGAAACCTTCTGTGAGACATCGTTTCTCTACGACTCACGGGGTGGTAGGGGCGGCTGCGCGCTGGAGGCCATCGAGTACCGCTCACCAGCGCTGAAGCGCGACATCAGCACCGACCCGGTGCGACCCGGCATACGCTCGGCGATGCTGACTGTGCGCGACCTCGAAAGCACGGCAGCGGCCTTGGGGGTCGCCGGCATGCAGGTCGGCACTCCGGTCGAAGGTCTGATCAGCGGTGCGAAGTCGGTGTTGGTGACCGATCCCGACGGTGTTGTGATCGAGCTTGCCGAGGGTGCCGACGACGGCAACGTGGTCGGTGCTCTGTTCTCAGGTATCAGGATCGCCGCGATCGATGCGGTCGCCACCGGAAAATTTCTCACCGCGATCGGCTTCACGGAAATGGATGCGCCCAAGCCGATGTCGGTCGAAGCCCAGCGATTATCGCCCGCCGGCGGTTCCGATTCCGCGGACTGCACAGTAGCGCACTACGGCTTGGCCGAGGACGGCGACCAGTTCCGCTTGACGGTTGTCCAACACCCCGACACCGCGAACTCGCCGGTTCCCTGGGGTGGAAATCGGCAGGGATTATATCGATGCGCGCTACGGGTGGAGAGTGTCGAGGAGGCACTGGCATCCGTACCGGATTTCGTTGAACGATGCGGTGATCCGGTGTGGTGCCCATTGCCCGGCACCAAGATCGAAGGCCTGTTTATCGCGTTTCTGCGATCGCCGGACGGCGTGGTGTTCGAATTCGTCGAACGCCCGCTGAAGTACTTCAGCCGCTAGGAGTTGACAGCTTGCGAGTCCTGGTTTGTTACACGGGAGGCGTTGGCTCCCAGGCAGTTCGCCTTCTCTTGGATCACCCCGACTATCAACTGGTCGGGGTGCTGGTGCACAGCTCGGACAAGGTCGGCCGAGACGTCGGTGATTTGGTCGGCAGGCCCGCGGTGGGAATCACTGCCACCCGGGACGTCGACGAGCTGGTGGCGATGCGCGCGGACTGCGTGCTCTGGCACGGAGCGGCATGGGAGCCCGACATCGTCGCGGCGTTTCTCCGCGCCGGGTCGAACGTCTACACGGGGACGGCCATCTTCGAAGTTCCGCTCGCCGAAGACAAGCTGCTGATGGCCGCGTGTCGGGAAGGGCGGAGCAGCTTGGCCAGTGGAGGCAACATTCCCGGGTTGATCAGCGACGTGCTGCCATTGTTTCTCAGCGGGTACAGCGGGCGGGTCAAGAAGATCCGTGCCACCCAGCTTAATCATGTGGCGGATTATCCGTCGGCTCAACAGCTTTCCATGTATCTATCGATCGGAACTTCGATCGAGCAGGCGCGACAATCCACCATGGTTGACGACGTCTGGCTGCGGGCGCAGCGGGATTCGGCGCGCCTCGTTGCGGCGGGCTTGGGAATCGAATACGGGGACACCGTGATAACCGAAAAGGAACACGCGCTCGCAAACTCAGACCTGGTGCTGCAGGCCAGTGGCTTGAACGTGTCGGCGGGTGCGGTGGCCGGCATTCGGTGGACGTTCAGCAGCTACGCCGTCGACGGCCATCCGTTCCTCGAAGTCATCAACGAGCAGACCGCAGCGCTGGGACTGGGGCCCGACTGGAGGCAAGACACCGATGATCCGAACTGGCGGATCAATATCGAAGGCACCCCATCGATCGAGTGTCAGCTGTCCTTAAGCCTTGACGGAGACGCTGAGACCGACCCGTCCACCGCGTTGAATGCGGCACGTGGTGTCAACTTCATACCACAACTGGTTGCCGCCGAACCGGGTTGGACATCGGTGCTGACGATCCCGGCGCCTCGGGGCACCGCGGTAACCCGAGGCTCGATGAAGTGATCCGATGTTTCGGTTCCTATTAGGCAGGTAGCGGGCCGGCGAGGCCACGCGGTGATGTGCCATACAGCCAGCTCACCGCTTGGCCGATCTCGGAAAATTGCAGCGCCGCATCGTCTTTGGCATGGTAACGACCCGGCGCCTCGGAATAGCCCTCGATCCGGCTGAGCGTGCCGCCGTCGATCCGCAGGATCTGACCGGTCAGCCATGCCGACTCCGGGGACTGCAGCCACGCGACTAGGTTGGAACTGCGGGCCGGATCGAGCGCGGGGTCGTCGGCTCGGTCGCCGAAGACTGTTTCGGTCATCCGCGACATCGCCAGCGGTGAGATCGCGTTGACCGCGACGCCGTATCGCGCCGCCTCCATGGCGGTGACGACAGTCAGATTTGCGATCGCGGCCTTCGCCGCGCCGTACGCACTCTGCCCGACATTGCCCCAGAGCCCGGCGCCGGACACCGTGTTGACGATGCGGGCGTCGATCTGATTGCCCGCCTTGGACTGCGCCCGCCAGTATTCGCACGCATGCCTGGATACGGCGAAGGTACCTTTCAGGTGGACCGCGATCACAGCGTCCCAATCGGCTTCGGTCGAGGTCGCGACCATCGAGTCGCGCAGAATGCCCGCGTTGTTCACCACACCGGTCAGCGTTCCGAACGTCGACACAGCCGTGGTGACCATGTCGGCGACGTCATCCCACGAGGAGACCGATCCGGTGTGGGCGACGGCCTTGCCGCCCGCGGCCTCGATCTCGGCGACCACGGCCGCAGCGGGTCCGGCCCCGTCACCGGCCGTGCCGTCGCGGCTGACGCCGGGATCGTTGACGACGACCGACGCGCCCTGAGCGGCTAGCGCAAGGCAGTGGCCGCGCCCGATCCCTCGTCCCCCGCCGGTGACGAGGACGACACGTCCGGAAAGTGGTGCACTCTCAAACTTTTTCACAGCGCTCCTTATTCGAACAGCGTGGTGATGAGCCGTTGTCGTTGCGACCAGTCCGCGCCGCGCAGGTCGGCATGGCCGGACTCGGTGACGATCAGGTCGACGTCGTGGGCGGGGGTGGACGCGGGACGACTCAACCGATCAACCAGCGGCGAGTGCCCATTGACCGTCGACGGCACCGCGATGATCGACAGCCCGCGGTGGCTCATCGCGGCAGCCGCGCAGTAGTCGGGATGCCCGCCGATGCCGCCAACGATTTTCTCGCCGCGACCCTCGACGTTGACCTGACCGTATGAGTCGATCTCGATCGCGGTGTTGACGGCGATGAAGGGCTCCCCACTGGACAGCCGAGTGAGGTCGTGCGTGTAGTCGATTCCGCGCAGAATCGGTTTACCGTCCGCCCAGCTGTACAGCTCCTCAGTACCGAACAAGTAAGTGGCCGAGGGTGTTTCAATGAGCATGCCGCGCTTGTCCATGTCGATCACCGCGTCGGTGAGCAGGCCGGTGTCGATGCGTAGCGGAACCGGCGTCCGACGCAGCAGGGCGGTTCCGAGTTGACCAGGCCCATATTGCAGCCGCGCGCCCTCGGGCACGAACCGCAACACCGCGTCGGCGAGTGCGTCGTGCACGGGTTCCGGGTTTTTCTGCGGCATGCCCGCCGGGCCCTCGCTGCTACGGCCGGACACGTGGACGATCGCGGGGTCCAGCGGAGGACCCGCGTCAGCGCACGGCGCGGCGTCGTCGACGATCGCGAGCATCGGCACACCGACGTCCACGAGTCCCCGCTGCCAGGACACCTCGGTGCCGAAATGCAATTGGCCGCCCCGTTCGGCCACGCGGGTGACAAGCACGTCGGGCCGCAGCACCCCGGTCAACAGCGCAGGTATTCCGCTGAGCCGGGTGGGCACGAAACGTGCTGTCGGGTAGCCCAATACGGAACGCAGACCCCACCCCGGCATCAACGCGACGATCTCCGCGAACGCGTCGGCTTCAATGCCTTCGAGTGGTGCCGGTGTCCATCCCAGTATCAGCCGAACTGAGCCGACCTGGCGGGCGACGGCCGAGACCACAGCCCCAACCGATGTGCCGTCTTCGAGATAGCGCAACGCGCCGACACCGTCGCCGAGTGCGACGGTGGCGCCTGAACGCAAGTTGGCACGCAAGTCGGCCGCGAGCGGCGAGCCGACGAGGTCCGTTGTCAACGAGGCTCTTTGGGGAGTCCCAGCACTCGCTCACCCAGAATGTTGCGCTGGATCTCGCTGGTGCCGCCGAGGATGGTCTGGGCCCGACCGACCAGCATGTGCTGCACGAGGTCGTTTTCCGCGGGATCGGCACAGGCATCGGTGCCGAGCACCTCGGTGGCCAGGTCGCCCAAATCGCGGTCGGTCTCCGAAGTCATCAGCTTGAGCACTGAAAACGCCGCCGAGGATGTGTCGCCCGCGTCGATGGCCCGCTGCCAGGTGTATCGCAGCAACCACATTCGCGCCCACAGCTTGGTCATCGACCGGGCCAGCGTGGGATCCAGCAGGTCGTGGTCCCTCGCTGCGTCGACCATCCGTTCGTGAAGCCGAAACATCGCGACGGCCTGCGAACCCAAGGTCAGCCGTTCACGCCCGAGCGTCATGATCGCGATTGCCCAGCCCTGGCCGACCTCGCCGATCAACGCGTCGTCGCCCACCTCGGCGCCGTCGAAGAACACCTCGTTGAACTTGCTCTCCCCATCCATCTGCATGAGCGGCCGCACGCTGATGCCGGGGGCATCCATCGGAACGACGAACATCGAAAGCCCGCGGTGCTTGTCGGGCCCCGTACGGGCCAGCAACAGACCATATTTCGCGGACTTGGCGGCCGAACTCCAGACCTTCTGGCCGTTGATCCGCCACCCGGCCGGCGTCTTCTCCGCCTTGGTGCGGACGCTGGCAAGGTCGGAGCCCGCACCAGGCTCGGAGAACAACTGAGTCCAAATGTCGTCGCCGAGTCGGATGGGTTCCAGGTAGCGTGCCCTCTGCTCGTCGGTGCCGAACTTGATCAGGACCGGTCCGACCAGGTCGATGGCGGTGATGCCGAGCTGGCGCGGAACCCCGGCGCGTGCACACTCCTCAGCGAAGATCGCCTGAAAGGCGACCGATGCGTCGGCACCGCCGAATTCGACGGGCCAGTGCAGACAGACGTATCCGTGCTTGGCCAGGTGTTTGTGCCAGGCCCGGCCGGGTCCGACGTCGTCGGCGGTCGGCGTCGGTCCATAGTTGCGCAGACCGGCCGGCTTGGGAGCGCTCTCCAGGAACGAGTGAATCTGAGAGCGAAGAGCGGCAACGTCTTCGGTGCTCACAGCGGCTCCCGACACGTCACTTCCCGCCGAGGTAGTCGGTGTATTCGTCGCGAACGGACTCCATCGCATTGAGCCGCCGCTGCAGCAGCGTGACCTCCGGATCGTCGGCGTTTCTTGCCGTTACTTCGTCGAGCCTGGCCCGGGTGCGACCGATTTCGTCGACGAGGCGCTCACGCGCCTCGTCCTTGGTCAACAGATCCTGATCGGTCCAATCCGAAACCGGAAGCTGCTCAATCTTTTCCAGGTCGTCGTCCATGACGCGTTACGCCGCACGCGGGAAGTTATAGAACTCGCGCGCATTCAGCTCGACGATGCGATGGACCTCATCGTCGGGCACTTTCTCCAATGCCTGCGCAGCGCGCTCTCGGCTCTGCGGCCAGAACGAGTCCGAGTGCGGGTAATCGCACTCCCACGTGATCTTGTCGATGCCGATCATGTGCCGCATCTCGACACCGAAGTCGTCCTCGATGAAACAGCCGTGGATGTGCTTCTTGAACAGGTAGCTCGGCGGATGATCCTGGTTGATGTTGTTGTAGAACCGGTGCTTTCGCCACACGCTGTCGCAGCGCTCCAGGATGTAAGGAATCCAGCCGATGCCGCCCTCGGACAAGCCGATCTTCAGCTTCGGGTGGCGATACAACGTGTTGGAGAACAGCCAGTCTGTCATCGCCGTCATCGACATCGTTCCCATCAGCGTGATGAACACCGCGAACGGCGCGTCGGGAGCGATCGGCGGCGGGAAGCCCCCCGAGCCGAAGTGCTGGGCCAGTACCAGGTCGGTTTCCTCCATGGCGGACAGCAGTGGATCCCAGTGGTCCGAGTGCACCGATGGCAGTCCCAGCCGGTCGGGTAGGTCCGGGAAGGTAATGCACTTGGCGCCCTTGGCCGCCACGCGGTGGATCTCCTTGACGCTGGCATCGATATCCCAGAACGGCAGCATCGCCACCGGAACGAAGCGGTCCGGCGCGGTCGCGGCCCACTCGTCGAGGTGGAAGTCATTCCAGGCTGCCGAACACAACCTCGCAAGTTCCTTGTCCTCACCCTCGGCGAAGACGGCGCCTGCGAAGCGCGGGAACGACGGGAAGCACGTCATCGCCTGCACGCCGTCGATATCCATATCGGCGACGCGGGCTTTCGGGTCGTAGCACCCCGGGATCATGTCGTCATAACGGACCGGCTCGATGCCGTACTCCTCGGGCTTCTTGCCCGCCACGGCGTTCAGTCCGATGTACGGATAGATACGGCCTTCGTACTCCCAGACCTGGCACATCTGGCCGTTGTCGGGACGCTCCCACTCGATGATCTTCGGACCGGCCTCGAGGTACTTCTTGGGCAGCCGGTCGCTCCATACCTTCGGGTGTTCGATCAGATGATCGTCGACAGAAATCAATTCCATCCAGGGCTGCAGCGGCATGGGTGCCTCCTCGTGTGAACTGATGGTCATCAGTAAAACATAAAAACATTTAGTTATTTAGCTGTAACTCTAGCCACCGGGTCGGTGCCCGGCAACCACCGTCAGCGCTGTCGGCGAAGCGGTGCTCACAGCAGTTTCTTCCGCTCGGCGAGCCGGTCCCAATGCTGTCCGGGCCCGCCGAACAACACCTCGTCGGTGCGGGCGCGCCGCAGATAGAGATGCGCCGAGTCCTCCCACGTGAACCCGATACCGCCGTGAATCTGCACGTTGGCCTGGGCTGCATCACGCAGTGCCTCCGAGCACACCGCCTTGGCCATGCTGGCGCGCCAATCCGATTCGCCCGCCGCGTCGCCCGCATCACCGTCAACCGCCTCCAGTGCCCCCGACGACGCCGAACGTGCCCACTCGAGGTCGACGAGCATGTCGGCGCACTTGTGCTTGATGGACTGGAAGCTGCCGATGGGACGGTCGAATTGCTCACGCGTGCGGGCGTATTCGCAGGCGATCTCCAGGACCCGCTCGCAGGCACCGACCTGCTCGGCCGATAGCACCGCCAACGCCAGGTCGACGTTGCGCTCGATGATGTCGTCGACAGGTCCTTCGCCCGACAGTTGTATCGCAGGCGCACCCGTGAAGGTGATGGTCGCCATCGGCCGGGTGCCGTCCAGCACCCGCTCGGTTTCGACAACCACTCCGTCGACGGTGGGGTCCACCAGAAACACTGCCGGCTCGCGCGCCGAGGTCGCGACCACGACCAAGTCATCGGCGGCCGCACCATTGAGCACGTGGCGCGCCTCACCTTCGACGGTCCAGACATCTTGGCCCCGGGTGGCGGTGAGCGCCACCGCGGTGCGACGCCAGAGTCCGCCGTCACCGGTGATCGCTGCCGCGGCGGTGCGTCGACCGTCGAACAAGCCAGACAATCGTGTCGCCGCATCGGGATCCGGCGCCGGCATGTCGAGCAGGAGACCGGTAGCGAGCACCGCGGATGCCACGAACGGCACCGGCGCCAGAACGCGACCCAGTTCGTGCGCGACCACGCCCAACGCGGCGGCTCCGAAGCCCGCTCCGCCCAAGCCCTCCGGCGCCGCGATTGCCGCGACACCGACCTGCTCGCAGAGCACCCGCCAAAGCTCGGCGTCGAAGCCGCGGAGCGGTTCGTCGGGATGGTCGTAGGCCACCGAACGTACGCGCTCTTCGGACGCGAACTTCTCGCACGCCGCGCGCACAGATTTTGCGAGCTCGTTGCGTTCGGCGAGAGACAACGCCGTCATTGGCTTCCTCCTGAAACAAGTTGCGCCAATTCGGCTTTCGCGACTTTACCCAGACCAGTCAGCGGGAATTCATCGACAAAGAGCAAGTGCTCCGGCCACTTCTGTTTCATCAGCCCTCGCTCGTCGAGAAATGCGCACAGCTCGTCGAGCGTGACGTCGCGGTGACGCGAAGATCGCCGCACCACCGCGCACACCATCTCGCCGCGCAGCTCGTCGGGCTTTCCCAGCACCGCGACCTCGTCGACGAGGGGATGCGCGAGCAGTTCGTTCTCGATCTCGTCGGGTGCGATGTTCTCGCCCTTACGGATGATCAGGTCTTTGGTCCGGCCGGTGACCACGATGCGGCCGTCGGGACGCAGATAGCCGCTGTCGCCGGTACGGAACCAGCCGTCGCGCGTCAGCGCCTGCCGCCATTGACTGTCGTCCACATAGCCCGGGGTCAGGTTGGCCCCCCGCACCTCGATCTCCGAGGTGGCGCTGATGCGGACCTCGGACCCCGGAATCGGTCGACCGCAGCTGTAGCTCTGTTGCTCCTCGGTGTCGGTGGCCGGGCTGACACACACCATGGCCGCCTCCGTCATGCCGTAGGCATGCACGATTGGGACGCCCATCTGCTCGCGCACCTGCTTGTGCAACTCCGGCGGGCAGGCTGCGCCGCCACCGATCAACATGCGGAGCGAAGGAATGATCGGCTCGCGGCTTCCGCTCGCAAGCTGTGCCGAGAGCAGCATCTGATAGAAGGCGGTGCTTGCGCCGGTGACCGTCACGCGATGTTCGGTAAGCAGTCGCGGCAGAGTTTCGGCGTCGACCTTGGGGACCATGAGCACCGGGAAGTCTGCGGCCAGCGCACTGATCAGATAGACCATCCCGCCGATGTGCGCGATGGGAAACGCGATCGTGCCGACCTCGTCCGAGTGCTCACCCAGGCCGAGGTATTGGGCGTATCCGCGCCCGGCCGCCAGCAGGGTGGCATCCGAGTGCCGCACGCCCTTGGGGCGGCCGGTGGTCCCCGAGGTGAAGTAGATCCAACGGGCGTCCTCGGGTGCGCGGTGTTGGTCGAGCTCAGGATGCTTACCGGCGGGCAAGGCTTGCAGCTGCGCGACGAAGTCTCTCGGCAGCGTGACGACGCATGTTCCCTCGGGTGGCGCGTTGACGGCTGTCGACTCGTCGACGATCAGGATGTCCGCGCGGGCCACATCGAGTGCCGCGCGGACTTCGCGCTGCCGGTAGATGTGCAGCACCGGAGCCTGGGTGACGGCGCTGCGGGCCAGGGCCAGCATGAGCAGGGCCGCCGCACTGTGTGAGGGCAGCTGCCACGCGACGGTCATGCCCGGCCGGATGCCTGCCTCCCACAGCCACCGGGTGCCTGCGCCCGACAGGGTGGCGACCTCGGCGACTGTCAGGGTGGCGCCGGCACAGTCGCGCAGCAGAGGCCGGTCCGGGTGGTTCGCGGCGGACGCCTCAAGCAGCCCGACGACGGTGTCAGCCGTCACCTGCGCGACCTCCTCCGGACGTTTCGTAAGCTCTAAACATTTAACCATTTTGCCCGCGGTTCCGGACATCGAATAAGGCCGTCGAATGCACGGTTCGCAGCCGACTCCGCGTTGCAGTCGGGGCCGGGCAATACCGAAGCGGCGTGGCGCTTAGACAAATTCACGTATGGCAATGGCGGTCTGTTCCGGCTGATCGAGCATCACGTAGGTCGAGCTGTCCTCGATGGCACGCACGACGGCGTTGGGGAAAGTCTCGGCCAGCCGTTGCGCATGCGAGACGGGAAACATCTTGTCGCCGGTTCCCCACGCCATCAGCACAGGTCGATCCCACCGTCTCAGCGCGTCTACCGCCGCCATGGTGTAGCTGGGCCTGAGGTCCGCGGTGAACCTCGCCGCCTCCCGGCGCACCGCGGACGAAGTCAGGAATCCGCCAAAGATCTGGGGCCGGCGCGCGGCGTCGACGCCGTGGCGGGTCACCGCCGACGTGAACACCTTCAGCCCGGGCGCGGTCGTCAACCCCTTCAGCACGATCGAGCCCAAGGTCTGATTCAGCCCGCACAACCGCACGATCGGCGCGAAGGCACTCGGCGGGAAGTGTTCGAAGCTATCGGAGTTGGTGAACACCAGCTTCGACACCCGGTCCCAATTCAGCGTCGCGTTACCCAGCGAGGCGAGCACGATCCCACCGCCGGTGTCGTTGGCCACCAGACTGACGTCCGTCAGATCAAGCGCCTCGAGGAGGCCGAGGATGCGCTGCCCCGATGCGACGACTCCGAGATCGACGTGCGCGCCGACCGGTTCGGCCTGCGCCCCGAACGGCAAGGTCGGCGCGATGCACCGATGGCTGTCGGACAAGCGGTCCACGACGTCCTGCCACAGCCGCCCGGTGACGTAGGCGCCGTGGACGAACACTACCGTCGGCCCCGAACCCGCATCCGTGTACTCGATTTCGACATCACCGACGGCAATCGATGCCATCGGTCAGCCCAAGCGGGGACCGGGGGTGAATGTCACCGGCAATTTCCGCACGGCGTACACCTCGCCCGCGTCCTCGAACAACTCTGGCTCGTCCGCGAGCTGGAAGTCTGGCAGGCGCTTGAGCACCTGCGTCACCATGACGTCGAACATCATCTTGGCGTAGTGGGATCCGAGGCAGCGGTGCATCCCGACCCCAAATGCCATCTGCTTCTTGGCATTCGCACGCGACAGGTCCAACGTGTCGGGATCCTCGAACATCGCCGGGTCGCGGTTGGCCGCCGCCCACATCAAAATCGCCCGGTCGCCCTTGCACAGGGGTTGTCCGTGAAATTCGGCGTCTCGGGATACGGTCCTGGCCAGGCCCAGGGTCGGGGTGTATAGCCGCAGTAGCTCGTCGGTGCCCTTCTTGACCAGACTCGGATCGTCGATGAACTGTTGGCGCAGTTCGGGATCGCGGCACAGTCGCACCAGCACATTGGCGGTGAACCCGCTGGTGGTATCCATGCCGCCGAGCATCATCAGGACCGTGTACATGGTGATCTGGCCGTCGTCGAGAGGCTTGTCGTTCAGCGTCCCGCGAAGGATGTCGCTGAACAAATCGTCGCCAAGGCCCTCGGCCCGGCGCTCCTCCATGTGCTTGACGATCTCGCCGAACATCTCCATGCCGGCGATACCGGCCTTCTCAGGGTCGTGAGCGCGATCGTGCACGGTGCTGTGCACCCAGTGCACCCAATCCATATGCCGCGACTCGTCGAACTTCATCAACCGCAAGATCAACCGGGCCGGCAGCGGCGTGGTCAACTCGCCAACGAGGTCACATTCGCCCCGCTCGATGAACTCGTCGATGGCCTCGTTGGTCATCTCGATGGCGGCGTCTCGGAATCGCTCCGCCGAGCCCGGTGAGAACCGCTTCAGGGTGACCTCGCGCAACTCCTGGGTTTCCGGCGGATCCGACTCGATCGGCAGAATCGGTAGCGGCAGCTCGCTGGCGGGCACGCCGACCGACGGGAACGAGTTGAACAGGTCGTCGTCGCGGGCGGCCTCGAACACCGATGCGTAGTCGACGAGCGCCCAGAAACCCTCGTAATGATCTGAATGTGCTACCGGACAACCTGATTCGCGCATCTCGCGGAACGTGCCGTAGGGGTCTTCGCGGAACTCGGGCGAGTGGTGGTCCAGGTCCACTTCAGCGCGGCGCTGAGCTTCGGCCTGAGTGTCGGTCATTGGCACTACTCCCTTTCGTTGGGCTACCTGGAGAGGATGGCGACCGCCGCGGTACCCGGCGCCCCGTAGAGCTGAGCCAGAGCCACCCGCGGATCGTTGGGTACTTGGCGATCGCCCGCTGTCCCGCGCAGCTGGTGTACCAATTCGAAAACCTGCCGCAAACCGGACGCACCGACCGGCTCTCCGTTGGCCAGCAGGCCGCCGTCGGTGTTGATGGGCAGCCTGCCCCCGATCTGGGTTGCCCCGTCAGCGAGTAGGGCCTCCTGTTCGCCGTCCTTGCACAACATGGTCTCTGCCATGTGAATGACTTCGGAGCCGGAGTCGGTGTCCTGCAGCTGCGCGATGTCGATGTCCTCCGGGCCTATGCCCGCAATCTCGTAGGCGGCCTTGGCGGCCTCGGCGGTGGTGCCGGGAACGATGGGCAGCTCGATGGAGGTGCGCAGCAACTCGTAGGCACCCTCGCGGCGGCTGCGCAGTGCGCTCGACCGTAGATAGATCGGGGTGTCGGTGTACTTCTTGGCCACATCCGCACGGCAGACCACCACCGCGGCGGCGCCTTCATTCGGATTGCAGTACATGTACTGCCGCAGCGGGGCATTGACGACCGGCGAGGCCAGGATCGCCTCCTCGCTCATCGGTTTGCGTCGCCAGGCGTTGGGATTGCGTGCCCCGTTGTCGAAGTTCTTGGCGGCGACGCGAGCCAGTGTCTGCTCGGTGATGCCGTGGTCATGCATGTAGCGCATGATCTTCGTGCCGAAGTAGTGAGTGGTCAGGAACATGCCTTGGTCGCCGTACCACTGCGGCAGCCCGGACACCGAGGGGTCGGCGCCGAACGCGCCGCGGGGATGTTTGTCGAGCCCCACGCCGACCGCGATCTCCGCCTCGCCGAGCTGGACGTCTCGGGCCGCCAGCGTCAGCAGCGAGTTCCCGGTTGCGCAGCCACTCAACGTCGCACGCGCGGGCAACCCCGTCATGCCGACCAGACCCGTGACCGCTTCCGGGTTGGCCACCTCCAGGCTGCCCGCATAGAGGCTGCCGACGTCGGCGAAGTCCACGCCGGCGTCGCGTAGAGCTCTGCTTATCGCGACTGCGCCCATTTCCAGCGCCGAGCGGTCCTCGTATCGTCCGAACGGGTGAAGGCCGACGCCGATGATCGCGATATCGGGCGTGCTGCTCATTGCGCTCCTTCTGAATCTGCGCGCGGCTGATCTCATTGATCGGAGAGGTGCGCCTGAATTTGACGTCCGTAAGTCTATAACTATATACCTGATTCTCAGGCGGGAGTCTAGAATCGTCGTACTCGCGAGTGAAGGCTGAGGCGTTGAGCATTTCGTTGCTGCTGGAGATGGCGGTTTCGGGGGAACCCGACCGTTTGGCGCTGGTGGACGGTAACCAGCGGTTGACCATCGGAGAGCTGAGCGAGCTGGCCGACGGGGGAGCGGGGGTGGTCGCCGCATCGGGTGCCGAGCACGTCGCCTATGTCGGACCCGGCGGCATCATGGCGCCGCTGCTGATCTTCGCCTCGGCTCGAGCGGGGACGGCGTACACGCCGATCAACTACCGCTTGAGCGCCGAGGGCATCCATGAGCTGATCGAACGGCTGCCGGCGCCGCTGGTCGTCGTCGACGGTCGCTACCGCGACGTGGTTGGCGACGTCGGCAAGCTGGTGATGGACTGCGACGAGTTCCTGGCCGCGGCGCGCACCGCAGAGCCGGCCGCGGAGTTCGCGGATCCCGACGACGTCGCGATCGTTCTCTTCACGTCAGGAACCACGTCGAAACCGAAAGCCGTCGAGCTGTCACATGGAAACCTGACGAGCTACATAACCGGCACTGTCGAATTCGGCTCGGCCGATCCCGATGACGCGGCGCTGATCTGTGTGCCGCCCTATCACATCGCCGGCGTCAACGCAGCGATATCAAACCTCTACGCCGGACGAAAGATGGTTTACCTGACCAATTTCGAAGCGCGCGAGTGGATACGACTGGTCGCCGACGAAAAGGTGACAACGGCAACGGTTGTACCGACGATGCTGGACCGCATCGTGACCGCGCTTGAGCAGGAACCAATCGAGTTGCCGTCGCTGCGCAACCTCGCCTATGGCGGGTCGAAGGTGGGACTTCCTCTGGTACGCAAGGCACTCGACCTGCTGCCCAACGTCGGATTCGTCAACGCCTACGGCCTCACCGAGACCAGCTCGACTATTGCGGTGCTCACGCCCGACGACCATCGCGAGGCGCTCGGTCACGCCGACCAGCGCGTTGCGAAGCGGCTCGGTTCGGTCGGCCGTCCGGTGCCGGGCGTCGAGGTCCAGATCCGCGACGAGAACGGTCGTGTCCTCGGGGCTGGCGAGCCCGGGGAGCTCTACGTGCGAGGCGAGCAGGTGTCTGGCAGGTACACCGGCATCGGATCGGTGCTCGACGACGAAGGCTGGTTTCCCACCAAGGACATTGCGACGCTTGACGATGCTGGCTATTTGTTCATCACCGGGCGTTCCGACGACACCATCATCCGCGGCGGTGAGAACATCGCACCCGCCGAACTGGAGGATGTGCTCATTGAGCATCCCCAGGTGCACGAGGTGGCCGTGGTGGGTGTGGAGGATCCGCAGTGGGGCCAGGCCATCGTGGCTGTGGTGGTTCCTGCGGCGGGCGTCGACCCCGATCCCGAAGAACTGCGTTCCTACGTTCGGAAATTCCTGCGAGGATCACGGACCCCGGACCGCGTAGTGTTCCGCGACGAGTTGCCAACTAACGCGACAGGCAAGTTGCTGCGCCGGCAGATCGTCGACAGCTTGAGCGCTACCGCCGAAAAGTAAGGGAAGTCAACATGATCAAGAACGGCACTCGCCTGCAAAGCCAGGTGTGTGACACGCAGGTCATCGTGGTCAGGGCCGCCGACAGCCTCGACGACCTGCGGTGCGGTGGGCACGAGATGGTAGCCATGGACGCCGAGAAGTCCGGCGGCGCACCTGATCCCGCCTTCTCCGACGGCAACGCGATGGGCAAGCGCTACGTCGACGAGTCGGGCGCCGAGGTACTGGTGACGAAGGCGGGAGCGGGCACGCTGAGCGTGGGGGAGACGCCACTGAGCCTCAAAGAGGCGAAGCCGCTGCCGGCCAGCGACTGACGATGGCGATTCAGCAAGCGACGCTCAGCATTCCGTCCGGCGACGTCACGATGATCGCGGACGGGTACGGTGATCCGGCTGATCCGCCGGTGGTGCTTCTGCATGGCGGTGGCCAGACCCGGCATTCGTGGAAAGCGACCGCGGCAGATCTCGGCGGGCAGGGTTGGTACGCACTGACCGTCGATCTACGCGGGCACGGTGACAGCACGTGGTCGCCCGACGGGCGGTACGGTCTCGACCGTTTCGCGAGTGACGTGATCAGCATTGCCGAGTTCCTCGGCCGCCCACCGGTGCTCGTCGGCGCGTCGCTCGGCGGCAATGCCTCCCTGGCGGCCATCGGCGGCCGGCCCGACCTCGCGCTGGGCCTGGTCCTGGTTGACGTGTCGCCGTTTCTACAGCCGTCCGGGACGAGCCGGATCCGCGACTTCATGGTCTCGCACGCCGAAGAAGGTTTCGGCTCGCTTGAAGAAGTTGCTGATGCTGTCGCGGCCTATGTTCCTCATCGGCCCCGTCCGCGCAATCTTGATGGCCTGCGAAAGAACGTGCGGTTGCGCGACGGACGGTATTACTGGCACTGGGATCCCGCATTCATGGGATCGCCGGAAGACCAAGCGGTGCAACGTAACCAACTTATCGATCCCGCGTCCCTCGGCGCGGCTGCCAGCAGCCTGCGATTGCCTACACTGCTCGTGCGCGGCGGCGAATCCGACGTCCTCAGTGTCGACGACTCGATTCGATTCCTGGAATTGGTGCCGCACTCAGAGTTCGCGACTGTCGTCGGCGCGCACCACATGGTGGCCGGCGACGACAACGCGGTTTTCGAGAACGTGCTCGGCGACTTTCTCGAGCGGCGGGTTCGGTCTCGACTGCGATTGCTGGACGGGCGGTAGACGAGTTGTGACCAACTCGTAGGTGAATGCCGAAGTTGTCCGCGTGGACGGCGGAATCAGGATGCCCCGGAAATAGCTTCGACGAACACACTTTCCGGGACGGCGTCATCGAGACCGGGCGGGACAGCCCGATTGTTGGACGCCATCAGGTCGGGTGCGCTGGTCGCGGTAGTGACAACCCACCCGTGCGTGCGCAGCCAGTCCACAACCTCCGTGCGTTCCTCCTCATACAGCAAGTTGCCGGATTCGGTGATATCCCGTCCCCCGAGTTTCGTCGCCGCTGCCCGATAGCGATCCATCTGCTCTTCACGACGCGCGAAGCTCTCCTGGCTGAAGAAGTCGTTGGTGAAGGCCTCCACCGCGACGCGACTTCCCGGCGCGCTGAGCGATTGGATGCGGTCGAACAGCAAGTCCTGGGCATCCGCAGTCAAATAGGGCAGCAGGCCTTCTGCCAACCACGCCGTCGGAATCGATGGATCGAACCCGTAGTCCGCCAATGCTTTTGGCCAGTCCAGACGCAGATCGATGCCGACGCTGACATGCGACGCGATCGGGGTGACCTGGTGGGATTCCAGGGTGCTCGTCTTGAAAGCCAACACCTTGGGTTGGTCGATCTCGTAGACCACACAGCCGGCGGGCCAGGCCAGCCGCCAGGCACGGGCGTCCAGCCCGGCAGCGAGGATCACGGCCTGTCGGATGCCGTCGCCGGCCGCCGCGGCAAAGTACTCGTCGAAAAACTTCGTCCGGCATGCCGTGTAGCCCAGCATCGCGTGCATGCGCTCGGTGAATTGGGGATCGAGATCGGCTATTTCGGCCGGCAACTCGGTGTCCAGATATATCCGCCAGATGCCATCGCCTGCCGCTTCGAGAAACAGGTGTGCGTAGGGGTCGCTGATCAACGGATCAGCGCTGTTGGTCTCGGCTGCCCGTCCGCCGGCGACTCCTAATGCGGTCGCGCCGACGCTCTCATTGATGTCCCACGTGTCGTCGTCAGTTCTAGCCATAGCGCGAGCATATACGAAACTTAGCACTACTTACTAAATGAAGCGGTCAGGATTCAATGAGTGCCTGTAGTTCGCGACGGACAATTTTGCCCGTGCTGCTGCGGGGCAGATCGTCGAGCACTGTGATCGACCGCGGCACTTTGTAATTCGCGAGATTCTCGCGGACATGCTCCTTGAGCGTCTCCGCTGTGACAGAGGCTCCGTCGGCAAGCACGACGAATGCAGCCAACCGCTGGCCGTATTGCTCATCGTCGACGCCGAGCACCGCGGCCTCAGCCACCTCGGGATGCGCGGCCAGCGTCTTCTCCACCTCGATCGGGTAGATGTTCTCGCCGCCCGAAACGATCATCTCGTCGTCGCGGCCGACAACGAACAATCGCCCGTCTTCGTCGACGTATCCTACGTCGCCGGAATTCATGTAGCCGTCGTGAAAGTCCTTGGTGGCGCCCGATGTGTAGCCGTCGAACTGGCTGGAGTTCCGGACATAGATCGTGCCGACTTCCCCAGCAGGTTGTTCGCGGAAATCGCTATCGAGAATGCGGATGTCGGTTCCCGCTGCGGGTCTGCCCGCGGTGTCGGGCGCAGCACGCAGGTCCTCGGGTGTGGCCGTCGCGATCATGCCTGCCTCGGTGGCGTTGTAGTTGTTGTAGATGACGTCGCCGAACCGATCCATGAACTTGATGACGACGTCCGGACGCATCCGTGAACCCGACGCGGCCGCGAACCGCAGCGTGCGTCCGCTGTAGCGGGAGAGCACGTCCTCGGGCAGGTCGACGATGCGGTCGAACATGACTGGTACCACGCAGAGTCCAGTGGCGCGGTGCTCGTCGATGAGGGCCAAGGTCGCCTCGGGGTCGAACTTGCGGCGGGTGATGACGGTGCACGCCATGAAGGCCGCGAACACCAGTTGCCCGAAACCCCAGGCGTGGAACATCGGCGCGACGACCACGGCGGCCTCCTCGGCCCGCCATGGCGTCCGGTCGAGGATCGACTTGAGCTCTGCGGGTCCACCGCCGGAATGTTTGGCGCCCTTGGGTGAGCCGGTGGTACCCGACGTCAGAAGGATCAGCTTCGACGTCCGCCCGGTCGGCGAGGGGCGTTTTCCCGTGTACTCGTCGATCAACCCGGCGACTGTGAAACCGTGCGCGTCGGGATCATCCGTCCACGCCACGATCTTGGTCGCATCCGGACGATCGTTGAATGCCTGGGAAATGGACGGGCCGAATTCCTCGTCGTAGATGACGGCGTCGACCGCCTCACGGGCCACCACGTCGGCCAATGCCGGACCGGCGAACGACGTATTCAGCAGCAGAACATCCGCACCGATTCTGTTCGCGGCGATGAGCGACTGCACGAACCCGCGATGGTTGCGGGCCATAATCCCGATGACGCTGACTTCGCCGGGCAGGTCTTGCAGGCCGGCGGCCAGCGCGTCGCTGTGCTGATCGAGTTCACGCCAGGTCAGCGTGCCGAGTTCGTCGATGAGCCCGGGTCGGTCGGGGCAGCGTTGGGCGGCGATCGCGAAACCCGTCGCCACGGACATGCCCTCGCGTCGCACCGCACCTGCGATGCGCACATATCGGTCGGGCCGCATCGGGGCAAGTACGCGCGCGCGGGCGAAGGTGCTGACAAAGCCGGCGGTCTGGTTGAAACGTTCAAGGAGCGCCATTGGTCTCAACCGATCACTGGGAGTCGTCGTTCGGCGGCGAGCAGGTCGAGGGCCTCCTGCATGACGTGACGCACGTGGGCGTCGACCTGGTGGATGTCGGGGTCCTCGCCGAATTCCGCGACGACGTCGACGGGGGGCAGCACCTGGGTGACGATCTTGGTGGGTAACGGCACATTCACCGGCAGGATCATGCTCAATCCAAGGGGGAACCCCAACGAGATCGGCAAGATCTTTGCGCGCATCAACCTGTCCATTCGTGTCGCCTTGGCCAACCACTCGCCGCGGGACAAAAAGAGTTGGTTCTCCTGTCCGCCGATCGAGACCGACGGCACAATCGGCACGCCGGCATTGAGTGCGGCGCGGACGTACCCGGTGCGGCCGGCGAAATCGATCGTGTTCGCCGACAGCGTCGGCCGGTAGACGTCGTAGTCACCGCCGGGAAACACCACAACGACGCCGCCTGCGCGCAACGCCTCGTCGGCGTTGACGTGGCTGACCGGAATGAACCCGGTCCTCCGCAGGAGATCACCCAGCGGCGTGGAGAACATGATGTCGTGGGTCAGGGTGTAGACGGGCCGGTCGTAGCCGAACCTGGCGTAGAAGTCGGTGATGAAGACGGGCACGTCCATCGCGAACAGCCCACCCGAGTGGTTGGCCACCACCAGTGCACCACCTGGCGGAAATTCGTCGAGTCCCCGCACTTCGGCGCGGTGCCAGCCCTTGATCACCGGCCGGATGAGACCCGTCAACCGTTCGGTGAGACTCGGATCCCACTTCGTGAAGGCGGACGACTCGATGTCAGACGAAGTCACCTGACCCCCTTATATCGCAGAAATCGTTAGATATTTAATTATTATTCCTCTCGCGAGCCGGGTACCCGCTTACCGTGAACACGTCACATCGATGACCGATCCACGGCGAGGGAGGGTGTTGAAGAGGCTCGGAGGCTGGGACGCGGTCCTGCTGTACAACGAGACCCCCAACCTGCACCAGCACACGATGAAAGTCGCGGTCGTCGACGCATCGAAGTGCGACGATTTCGGTTTCGACCGCTTTCGTCAGACGCTCGCGCGACGGCTGCATCTCCTCGAACCGTTGCGGTACCAGCTTGCCGAGATTCCGGGCAAGCTCCACCATCCGATGTGGCTGGAGAACTGCGATGTCGATCTCGACTACCACGTTCGGCGGATGCAGATCAGGCCACCGGGGGGTCGTCGGGAGTTCGATGCGGCGATCGGCGAGGTGGCGTGCACCCCGCTTGACCGCAGCAGGCCGCTGTGGGAGTTCCATTTCGTCGAGGGCATGCCCGACAACCGGTTCGCCATCATCGGCAAGGTCCACCACGCGCTCGCTGACGGCGTGGCGTCGGCCAACCTGATGGCGCGCGCGCTGGACCTGCCCGGTTCCTCGCAAGCTGAACGAGACGATTACCGGCGGGACGCCTGTCCGTCCAATTCGCAACTGCTAGGTGCTGTCCTTCGCGATCACGTCGTGCTGCTCGGTGAGCTTCCCCGTCTGGTGTGGGACACAGCGAAGGGAGTTCGGCGGGTACGCCGCGAATCCAGGTCCGCCCCCGACCTTGCCCGCAACTTCCATCCGCCGGAGACCTTTCTCAACCACGTCGTTACCCCGGGCCGCACCTTCGCCAGCGCCACGCTCGACCTCGCCGAAATCAAGAAGATCGGCAAGGACCTCGGCGTCACGATCAACGACATGGTGCTGGCCATCAGCACGGGAGCGCTGCGCACCCTTCTGCTCAAGCACGACGGTCACGCAGACGAGCCCCTGTTGGCCGGGGTGCCGATGAGCATCGACACGTCGCCGGAGCGGATATCGGGGAACGCGATCGGCACCATCGTGGTGTCGCTACCGGTGCACGTCACCGATCCGCTGGACTGGGTGCGGCTGGCCCGGGTCGGCGCGACGATCGGCAAGGAGAACGCCCGCCTGCTCGGCCACGAGCTGGTGAGTCGCTGGGCGAGCTACGCTCCACCAGCCTTGACCGAGTGGGGTTTTCGCCGCATCGCGGTCAGTGGACCCAATAAGCTGGTCAACGCCGCCATCTCCAACGTTCCGGGGCCGCGCGAATTCGGCCGGATCGCGTGCGCCCCGATGGTGGAGCTCTATTCGGTAGGACCGCTCACGTTCGGCGTCGGAGTGAACATCACGGTCTGGAGCTACGTCGACCAGCTCAACATCTCGGTACTCGCCGACGATGTGACATTTGCCGATCCGCATGAAATGACCGACGCGATGGTCGACGCGTTCGGCATCATCCGGAAAGCGGCCCAGTTACGGACCGAGGCCGCGCGCTGACGGCGCGCGCCCCTAGCGAATACGACCATGATGGCAGGTTCGACGAAACTGGTGATCGGCGCAAGCGGGTTTCTGGGATCGCACGTCACGCGACAACTGGTGGAGCGTGGCGAGCGGGTGCGAGTCCTGTTGCGGCGCACCAGCTCGACCCTTGCGCTGGACGACCTCGAACTCGAGCGGCACTACGGCGACGTCTTCGACGACGCGGCGCTGCGCGGCGCGATGGCCGGCTGCGACGACGTCTACTACTGCGTCGTCGACACCAGGGCCTGGCTCCGTGACCCGGCCCCGCTGTTCCGCACCAATGTGGCCGGCCTGCGCCACGTTCTCGAAGCCGCCGTCGCCGCAGACTTGCGACGGTTCATCTTCACAAGCACCATCGGCACGATCGCTCTGAGCGAGAACGGACAAGCCGTCACCGAGGAAGAACCGTTCAACTGGGCGGACAAGGGGGGCGGCTACATTCGGTCGCGAGTCGGGGCCGAAAACCTGGTTCTGCAGTACGCCAGGGAACGAGCATTGCCAGCGGTCGCGATGTGCGTCTCGAATACCTACGGCCCCGGTGACTTTCAACCGACGCCGCACGGCTCACTGGTGGCTGCAGCGGCCGAAGGCAAGATGCCGGTGTACGTCAAAGACATGTCGATGGAAGTGGTTGGAATCGAGGATGCGGCCCGCGCGCTCGTCCTGGCCGCCGAAAAGGGCCGCGTTGGTGAGCGATACATCGTCTCCGAACGTTATATCAGCGCGTGCGAGCTCTATGGGACGGCGGCCGAAGCCGGCGGAGCGAAACCTCCGCGGGTCGGGATTCCGCTGAAAGTCATGTACGCGTTGGGTTTCGGCGGGGACATCGTCGCCAAGGTGCTGCGCCGCGACATGCTGCTGTCTACTCTGTCCGTGCGGCTCATGCACATCATGTCACCGATGGACCACGGCAAGGCCGAGCGGGAACTCGGGTGGCATCCTGAGCCGATCCACGACGCGATCCGCCGGGCCGTGGCGTTCTACCGAGCGCAACGGAGGCTCAGCCTGCCACGGAGGTAATCCCCCGCGGCTGCCGGCGCAGTAAGGACCGCATCGGTTTCGACACGCCTTGGGGCGCCTACGATCAGGGAGGCGTCAAGCGTGCGCGAACTCCGGTGGCTTGACGGCCTCAGGGTCGGGGTTGGCGATCGGCAGGCCCATGAATCGCCGGGCGTTGTCGCCCATGAAGTCGTAGGTGCGCCGCTTGTCCATCCCCTCGGCGTACTTCCAGTAGCCCCTTGGCTCGGCAAGGCCTTCGGGATGCGGCCAGTCGGAACCGAACATCACCTTGTCCCAACCGACGGTCTCCACGACGTCGGCGACGGAGCCCTCCCAGAACGGGCTGACCCAGCAGTTCCGTCGGAACACCTCGTGCGGGTGCTCAGGGAAGTTCTGCGGCATCTTGCCGTAGGTCGACGCCAGGTCGTCGAACAGCGGCTTGATCCACGCGCTGCCGTTCTCGACACTCGCGATGCGCAGCTTGGGGAATCGGGTCAGGGTGCCGTGGCAGATCAAACTGGTGATCATGTCGGCGATCTCGCGGTGACCCAGCGCCGTCCACTTGAACGCCGACATCTCGAATGCGCTGGCCGTGTCCGCCGGTTCCCACTTCTCGATGTACTCCTGCAGTGGCGGTTGGCTGGCGTGCAACACGATTGGCAGCCCCGCGGCTTCGACGTCGCGCCAGAACGGATCGAATTCGGGCAACGCGGGGGAGCGCCACCCCTTGTAGCCGTACACCGGAGCCGGCTTGATCAACGCGACCTTGGCGCCGTTGTTCAAGATGTACTCGAGTTCCCGGCGACCCTCCTCGACGATGCCGAGATTGATGACCGGCGTCGAGTAGATGCGGTCCTCATGGCTGAACCCCCAGTGTTCGAGCATCCACTGGTTGAGCGCATGGATGATCGCGGCGGTCAACTCCGGATCCTCGGCCGACGAGTGCTCGACGAGGTTGGCCAGCGTCGGGTAGTTCAGGCATGCGTCGACGTTCTGGCCGTTGAGTTCGGCTATCCGGTCTTCGGGATTGCGCGCGCCCGGCGGGGTATCGATGCCACGGCCCGACATCTCCCGCATGGTCAGCCCCTCAGGGTTCTGGCCGGAATAGAACTTCTCGTGCGCACCCGGTGCCGCGACGCGTTCGAACGTCGGGTTCGGCATGTAGTCGGTGATCTTGTTCAGGATCGCAATTCTGGTGTGCCGACCGATCTGAACGAACTGCACCGCCTTCTTGTACTTCTCGGGCAGGTACTTCAGCAGCGCGTCCGGCGTCTCGTACATGTGCTGGTCGGCATCGAAAATCGGTGCGTCGGTGAACTGATTCGGCTGCGTCATCGGTGGCCTCTCGCTGCTCTGACATCGGTCTTGCGTAAGAGCTTGGCGTAACTTGACGATTGTGTCAAGTTGTTTGGTTCCGATGGAGCAATTTACCCTATGAAGTGTAGTGATTGCACTTGACGATACTGTCATATAAGGTCGGCGCATGACGGTGAGTTCCGGTGTATCGGCAGTGGGGCAACTGGACGCCGGCCGCGGCGAGCGCACGCGTTCTGCGATTCTCGACGCGAGCCGTCGGTTGTTTCTGGAGCGTGGCTACGCCGGCACGCCGATCAACGCGATCACCGAGGCGTGCGGCATCTCGCGCGCCGGCTTCTATACCTACTTCAAGGACAAGCGGGAGATTTTCAATGTCCTCGGCGAAACGGCCTATCACGAAGCCCTCGCCGTCATTGCCCAGTGGGCTGATGCCGAGGACACCTTTGGTCCGGTCGAGATCTCGGCGTGGGTCGGCCGCTACTTCGACTACATGGACCACCATGGCGCATTCGTACTGGCGTCGGCACACTCGGCGCCCGACGACGACGCGTTCCGTAAGTCGCGCAACCGCATGGTCACTCGCGCGTCATGGAAGCTCGGCCAGGCGATCGCCGGTGACGGGGCGCACTCGCCGGACGTGATCGGCGTCGCGGTGATGGGCTTGCTGGACCGGGCCTGGCACACCGTGCACCGGCAGACCGTAGCCGTCGACCGCGACGAGATGATCGCAGTAGTCACCGAGATGATCGTGGCGATGACGCTGCCCACAACCGTCTAGCCAACCGATGATGCGGGTACAAAGTCAGAAGTGGGCGGCGTAGGTCGGCTTCGCGCCACTCATGTCGACACCGAAGGAGCACCACATGTCAGGCTTCGACACGAGCCAACCCATCACCGACGAGGCGTCCCTGCAGGGGGCCGACGCGGAAGAGCAGCAGGGCAAGACGTCGGTGGATCAGCCGTCCAAACCTGCAACACCGGAAGAGCTCGGTGACGCCACGCCCGGGCCGCGCTGACCGCTGAACCCTCGCTTACTCGAGGCGTCCGATGCGGCGGATGTCGCGGAGATGGTGGTGGCACTCGTGCCACGCACTTCTCGCGACGAGCGCTACCGCAACGCGTCGATGGTCAAGCGTCAGCGTTCGAACGGCCGCCGCCTCATCCAATGAAGTCAGCGCTTCGCAGAGGCGGCGAATCCGTCGGTCGAATTGTGTGAGCAGTTCGTCGGGATCGGCGTTGACGTATTCGGCCTGCGCGACAGATTTGTCGGGGTCCACCGCCGGAATATGCGGATTGTCTTCGGACACGGCACGTTCGATGAGCCAGCGATGAAACGCCATCGATTCGCGGAGGTGGCCCAGGTACTCGACCGGCGACCACACTGTCGGCGCGGGCCGGCGCCGGAGCTCGTCACCGGGAATTGATCGAATGCTGTCGCTGATTTCGATTTTCAACGATGCCAGTGCCGCGGGCACCTCTCGCGGCGGCGTTGCGGACTCGTCGAAATGACACTCGGTACAAATCTCTTCCATGCGTAGCTCCGCTGATTCCGTGCGGCTCACCGCGTTGCGATTGCGGCCGGGTCCGGATATATCGACGGGGCGGTGAGTCCAGTCAATACGAGCGCAACGACCTGGTTGCGGACCTCGTTGAAATCGGTGTCCCGGCGGCCCCGGATGCGTGTCTCAAGATGACGCACGGCGACAGCGTGGATGGCGAACGAGTCGAGTTCGGGCCGTGCGTTGGGCAGACTGCCGTCGGCCAGACCTGCCTCCAGCACGTTTCTCAGTACCTCGCGGTGGCGGGCGTAGGTGGCCTCTAACGCCGCTGCGATCCCCGGCGCCGCGGCGACGTCTGATGACATGAAGGCCAACGCGTCGCGAAATCGTGCCTCGTTCCAGCCGATACTCAGGTAGTCCTCGATCCAGGCGGCGACGGCCGCGGCGGGCGTGTCGGCGGCGTCCACCGCCCCTCTCAGGTCCGCCAGGATCAGGTCGCCCGCCCATTCCTGCATCGCGATGATGAGATCGTCCTTACAGGAGAAATGCCGGTAGAAGATCCGTCGGTTCACGCCGGCGGCGCGCAGGATGTTCTCGATCGACGTGGGTGTTCCGGTCGGGGAGCCGCCCTGGCTGATCAACCGATATGCGGCTCGCATGATTGCGTCGCGTTCCGACCGCCGGCCGACGTCAGGCATTTCGCTCTCCATCCCTGGGAATACCGTTCCCAAATTAACACGCAATTGAATGGGAACGCCATTCCCAGTAATGTGTGGCCGTACCGATTACGGCGAGAACTGGAGGAGTGACATGGGAGGCCTGCCAAGCATGCAGCCGACGGGATGGTTTCAGGTTGCCTGGAGTGCCGATCTCGCCGAGGGCGACGTCATGCCGCTCCACTACTTCGGCGTGGACCTCGTCGCATTTCGTGATCTGCAGGGCGCGGTCCACGTGCTCAACGCCCACTGCCAGCATCTCGGGGCCAATTTGTCCAAGGGCGGCTGCGTCGTCGAAGACGGTATTCAGTGCCCGTTCCACGGCTGGGTGTGGAACGGCGAGGGCCGCAACGTGCGGATCCCTTATGAGAACCGACCGAATCGGGGACGCAAGGTGCGGTCATGGCCGGTGACGGAACTCAACGAGTCCGTCTACATCTGGCACGATGCGTCCGGGCGTGCCCCGATGTGGGAGGTCCCCGACGGGCTGCGGGTGCTCGGTGACCACATTCACGATCGGGCGTACCTCCCGGTGGGAACCGAGGCGCGGGTCAAATTCTCCGGAATCCACGTGCATCCCCAGGTGATCGCCGAGAACGCCGTCGACCCCCACCACTTCCGGTTCGTGCACAAGACGCCGGTCAGTCCAACAGTGCTGCGCGAAGACGTCGATGACGTGACGTGGTCGGCGAAGGTCGGGTTCGGCCGACGATGGAGCGACGGCGTCGACCAACCGGGAGAAACCAAGAACACCTTGGAGATCTATTGGTCGGGTATCGGCATTTCGTTCAACGGCGAGCACACCCGCGAGGGCTTCCGGGTGATCGCGATCTGCGCCACTCCCGTCGACGATGAGAGGTCAGACATCTTCTCCACCTATTGGATCGACGAGGCCGGCGGCAACCACGAAGAACGTTTGAAGGCGGCCCAAGCGGCGCTACCGGACGACATCGCGATCTGGGAACACCAGATCTACATGGATCCGCCCGGCTTGACGACCTCCGAGGCGGCGGGCTTCAAGCAATTGCGCACCTGGGCGCGCAGCTTCTACCCCGAAAGCGCGGAGCCCGTCGCCGCGGCGGCGGGTGTCCGTTGACCATGGGCGTAGAGGCGACCATCTCGAATCCCGGTGAGCAGTCATGAACGCCGCGAACTGGTTTGAGCTAGTCATGAGCATCGCCTTCGTGGCGCTGTTGGTGTGGGTGGTCATCGACACCCGCCGCCGTGGCGAACTGGGTCTGGTTGGGCTGCTGGCGATTGCCGGGTTCAGCATCTTCTGGCAGGAGTTCTACGCCGACTGGGGCGCCTATCTGCGGTGGTCTTCCGACTACCACATGCTGCCGTGGGGGTCGACGACGTGGACCACGCCGGACAAGCCCGCGATGAACATCGTCTCCTACCCGGTCTTCATGACCGCAGCTTTCCTTTCGATGCTGGCACTGCAGAAGTGGGCCCGCGGGCGATGGCCCGGTGTGCACCCGCTCGTGCTCAGCCTCGTCACGGCAGGGCCGGTGCTGGTCGGCTTCAACCTGGTCATGGAATACGTCTCGGTGGAAACGTTCGGGCTGTGGACCTACGTCGACACCATCGGACCGGTCCTGCATTCCGACGCCGGCACAATGCCGCTGCTTTATCCCAACATTCCGTTCGGACTATTCGGCGCAATCACCGCGTTTCTCATCGGCTGGACCAACGACGAAGGGCGACCTCGCTTTGAGGCGCTCATCGCCAAACCCGGCTTGCCCCAGGGAATCAAGCGCGACGTCCTGCGCGCACTGGCGTGGATTCTCACCTTCAATGTGACGTACTGGCTCTTCTTGATCACACCTACCATCGTGCTGCGGCTGACGCTGGGCGAGCCCTCCGCCCTGGTGCCCTGACGCCCTCGCACTAGCGGTCGCGGATCACATCGATCAGTACCTCGGTGTCGGCGACGCTGCGCAGCAGATCGTTGAGATGGGTGCATGTAGAGGTCCCGAACAGCTCCTGGCGGACCCGGAAGTGCAGCTCGCCCAACGTCATACCGGCGATCCGCTCGGCGCTGGCGACCGCGCCGGGGCACTCCTGCCACGGCAGCACCTGCGGAATGGCGTGCGACTCGACGATGACCCCGGAGTCGCTGTCGACGGTGGCCTTCAACGTGTACTCGTGGATGATCGTCTCCACCCCGTCGGCACGCACATAGGTATCGCGGAACATCGCATCGATGCCGACTCGGCTGCCTTCGCCGGCATCGAAGACGTCGATGCGACGCCGCCTGCGCATGCCGTGACGCGGCAACGGGGCCATCGCGTGCCACGCGAGTCGATCGCTGTCGTGATCGAGATCGGGAGCTTCCGGACCGGTGACGACCACCGGGTCGCCGGCTTCGAACGACGTCATGAGCAGGCCGCCGGTCGCGAACCCCGCGCACTGGTCGGCGACAGGGAGATAGCCCGACTTCGCGACGACGCCGAGCACACCCGAGGCCGACAGCGCATGGCCCGAGATCAGCGTCGCAACGGGAACGTCGTCGAGCAGCGTGTAGCGCAGATCGCGCGCGGCCCGCAGGTCCGGGGCGGCCTTGTCGGCGGCGGCGCGGAACCCGCTCATCGCAGGGGCGCCCGAGAGACGGGACACCCCCGCGACCGGCGGGACAACCTCGACATGTCGGACGACCCGGGCGACGAGCTCGATGGTGGCCGAGAGTTCTGCCGCGCCGACTTCTGCCACCGACCCGTCGGCCGCCGTCCACAGATCACGCGCTCGCCCGTACAGATAGACGGGATCCAGCGAGCCCTCGTCACGGGTTATATCGATGGACGACGTCCGGCGGGCGGAACCGGGCCGCCGCGCCGGATTTCCGATGGTGGGCTGATGGATGCCGTGCAGCGGATGTAGCGCGAACTCCGGCGTGCCGAGGTCGGTCACCGGATCGGTCTCAAGCCGGGCGGAATGCGAACGTCACAAACGATTCGCCGGCCTCGGTCTCGAGCGTGGTGGTGGCAGACACCAGCCG
Organism: Mycobacterium sp. 29Ha; assembly: GCF_032883055.1. NCBI lineage: Bacteria > Bacillati > Actinomycetota > Actinomycetes > Mycobacteriales > Mycobacteriaceae > Mycobacterium > Mycobacterium sp. 29Ha. Next base: position 163,879 of record NZ_JAMQTI010000008.1, on the reverse strand, counting down.
CTGGCCGATCCGCAGGTCGCTGGCGGCGGCGTCGATGATCAGCGACTCCACCAGCAGGCCCTCCGGCAATTCGACGAAGCCCACCACGTAGGGCTTGAACACCTTCGGATCCCGATTGCCCTTGTATGGCAGGGGCGGCGCGAACTCCTGGGTGGTGAAGGTGTAAAGCGTTCCCTCCGTGGACAATTCAAGCGGCTCGATGTCGGCCTGGACCTGCGGGCTGCCGTCGAACAGCTCGGGGCGCTCGGCCGGGAACTTGACGACGCCGGTGCTGCGCCGCCGAGATCCGAACAACACGGCCCGTTCCCCGTCGGCCCGGAACAGTGCGTCCGCAATCAGATTCGCCATCTCATGCCACCTCGATGACCATCGCCGCTCCCATGCCGCCGCCTGCGCACATGGACAGCACACCGATACCGCCACCGCGCCTGCGCAATTCGTAAATCGCGGAAGTCACCATGCGCGCACCCGTGGCGGCGATCGGATGGCCGAGGCTGATCCCCGAGCCGTAGACGTTCACTATTTCTTCGTCGAGTCCGAGTTCGCGCGCACACGCCACCGCCTGCGCGGCGAAGGCCTCGTTGATCTCGAAAAGTGCGACGTCCTCCAGCTTGCGACCCGCCAGCTCCAGTGCCTTCGGAATGGCTTTGATCGGCCCGCTGCCCGTGCGGGTCGGGTCAAGTCCCACCTGCGTCCACGACAGCACATTGGCCAGCACATTCTGCTGGGTGTCGGGAGACGCCAGTGCGACGACCGCCGCCGCGTCGTTGATGCCCGACGAGTTCCCGGCAGTGACGGTGAAGCCTTCGATCTCAGGGTGCAGCACCTTCAGTCCCGCCAAAGACTCCATCGAACTGCCTCGCCGAGGATGCTCGTCTTCGGCGAAGGTGATCGCCGACCCGTCGGCCTGCGGAACCTGGATGGGGATGATCTCGTCGGTGAACGATCCGGCGTCGATGGCCTTGATCGCACGCTGATGGCTGCGCAGTGCCCACTCGTCCTGGTCCTCGCGGGTGATGCCGTACTGGATGTTGCAGTTGTGCGCGACGGTGATGGACATGTCCATCGCAGGCGCCTCCGCGGTCGGCGGGTGCGACTCGGGAAACCACTGCGCATAGTCCTCGGCAGACTTGCCCGGCGCGAACGGTTTGCGCTTCTGCATGATCGGTGCGGTGGAAATCGACTCCATGCCGCCGGCCAGGATGGCGCGGCTCATGCCCGCTGCGATCTGCCCCGCGCCCACCGCGATTGCGGACAGACTCGATGCGCACTGACGGTTGACGGCCAGGCCGGGGACGTCGATCAGGCCGAGAGCCACCGCGATGTAGCGGGCACTGTCACCACCGCCCTGCATGCTTTCGGCCAGGACGAAGTCGTCGAAGTCGGTGGCGTCCAGTCCGGAGCGTTCGACGACGGCCATGACCACGGGTTTGGCCAGCTCGACGGCTGGCACATTGGCGAGCGTGCCTCTGCGCGCTGTGCCGATCGGGGTGCGGGCAGCGGCCACGATCGCTGCGCGGGATGCGGTGGAGGCCATGTATCTCCCAAGATCGTCGGGGGCTGGTTGCCCTACGGGCTCGGCCAGTCTATACCGTTAAATAGATATCTGTATTTCGGGTGGCAACAGTAGGAGCACCAGATGAAGACGATCGGATCCGTCGACGAAGCGATCGCTTTGATCGGAGCTGAACTCGGCGTCAGCCGATGGGTGGACATCGAACAGAGTCGCATCGACGCCTTCGCCGATGTGACGATGGACCATCAGTGGATCCACGTCGACGTCGAGAAGGCCAAGGCCGAGAGCCCCTACGGCGCAACGATCGCGCATGGCTTCTTGACACTGTCGCTCATCCCCGGCGTGAGCAAGGACAACTATCGCGTGGAGAACGCGAAGATGGGCATCAACTACGGCCTGAACAAGGTGCGGTTTCTGGCCCCGGTCACCGCAGGCAGCCGGATCCGCGTGCGGTCTGAACTCGTGGACGCCACCAAGGTCACCGACGACACCGTGAATTTGACCGTCCGCCACACCGTGGAGATCGACGGCGGCGAGAAACCCGCTGCTGTCGCCGAACTCATCGCCAGGTTCATCTTCTGATGGCTAATCTCACCAAGGTGACCGGCGGACCGTTCGACGGCAAGGCCGTCCTGACCGGCGCCGGCAAGTCTCAAGTCGGGCGTCGGCTGGGCCGCACGGGTCTGGATCTGACCCTCGAGGCCGTGCTGCGCGCGATCGAAGACGCGGGCCTGGCCGTCGACGACATCGACGGGATCGCGAGCTATCCCGGTCCCGGCGTGCCCGACGCGGGGTTCTCCGGTGCCGCCATCCAGGAGGTCCGAAACGCGCTCGGCCTGCGCTGCCGCTGGTACGTCTCGGCGATGGAGACCGCGGGCCAGATCGGTCCGGTGATCGAGGCGTGCATGGCCGTCGCATTGGGGCTTGCCAACCACGTCGTGGCCTACCGGTCGGTGTGGGAGTCGACCGCAGCGCAGCAGGCCGGTGGCGGAAGGGCGTCGGTGCTGTTCTCCGGCGGCAAGCTGCCCTCGCACCTGGAGTGGGTCGCCCCGTTCGGAGCACTGTCGGCGGCGAACTGGTTGGCCATGCCCGCTCAGAGGTACATGCACGACTTCGGTTTGACTCGTGAGCAACTCGGTCAGATCGCGCTCAACGCGCGCCGCAACGCCGGGCTCAACCCGGACGCCGTCTACCGCGAGCCGATGACTATGGACGACTATCTGGGCGCCCGCATGATTTCCGAGCCGCTGTGCTTGTATGACTGCGACGTCCCGTGTGACGGTGCGACCGCGGTGATCGTGTCGCGCCGCGATGCCGCCAAGGGCCTGGCGCGTCATCCGCTGACGGTCGAATCCGTCGGCCCCGGAATGTTCGAACGCGCGACATGGGACCAGCGGTCGGACATCACGACGATGGCGGCCCACGATTCCGCTGAAACCCTTTGGCAGAACACCGCATTGACGCCCGCCGATGTCGACATGGCGCAGCTCTACGATGGCTTCTCCTTTCTTACCGTCATGTGGCTCGAGGCTTTGGGATTCTGTGAGCACGGCGGGGTTGGCGAGTTCATCGAGGGCGGCGAACGGATCGCACTAGACGGTTCGCTACCGATCAACACCAGCGGCGGTCAACTCTCGGGCGGTCGCCTGCACGGCATGGGCTTCCTGCACGAAGCCTGTGTCCAGCTGTGGGGCGACGGCGGCGAACGGCAGGCGCCCAAGACTCCCGAGGTGGTCGCCGTCGGTGTCGGTGGCGGGCCGGTGGCTGGATCGATGTTGTTGAGCAGCCGGTAAATACCGTGACCGGAGGTGACATCGACTTCACACTGGGCGATATCGTCTCCGACAACGCGGTGCGATTCGGCGATGGGCCCGCGTACAAGATGGGGCCCCGCACGGCCACGCACGCGCAATTGCACGAGCGTGCGGTGCGGTTGGTGTCGGCGATGGCGACCGCCGGTGTGCGACGGCAGGACCGCGTCGCGGTGCTCAGCCGCAACAGCGTCGAGTTCGGTGAGGTGATGGCGGCAACTCACCTCAGCGGCATCATCTTGGCGACGGTCAACTTCCGGCTGTCACCCCGTGAAATCCTCGACGTACTGAAGCGGGTGAGCCCGTCGATAGTGTTCTGCTCCGACGAATTCGCCTCGGTGATAACCGAACTGGCACCCCAACTGCCGTCCGGGCCGGTGCTGGTGAACTTCGGAGGATCGGGCCGCGCCGGCATGGTTGACTTCGAGGAGTTCGTCGCGGGCGGTCGCGGACGGCTCCCGTTCGCCGCGCGACCCGACGACATCGCCTGTCTGCTGTTCACCAGCGGCACCACCGGGCCTTCGAAATGCTGCATCCTCGGGCAGCGGGAGTTGCGGCGGGTGGCGTTCACCATGAACGTCGAGATGCGCACGGGCAGCACCGACCGGGGACTGATCAACATGCCGATGTTCCACGTCGGGGCGATGGCCATCATCGGAGGCCTACATGCTCGCGGCGGAAGCGTTCTGCTGCAACAGCAATTCGACGCGGCCGCAGCCGTGCACATGATTCAGGATGAGCGGATCACCCTGTTGCATCTGGCCCCGGTGATGCTGCGGGCACTGCTCGACGAGGTGACTGGCCCGGCCTTGGATAGCCTGCGGACCGTCGTCTATTCGGCGGCGCCGATGCCGGTCACCACGCTCAAGCAGGCGCTGTCGCTGCTGCCGCGGGTAGGCTTCCTCAACTTGTACGGGCAGACCGAAGCGATCATGTCCGGATTGCCGCGGGAGTTGCACAACGTCGACGGTCCCGGTGCGGCCGACGTTTTGCGCTCCGTCGGTTTTCCCTTTCCCGGTGTGCGGGTGCGGATTGTCGGGGACGACGATCGCGACGTCGAGCCGGGCGAGCCCGGCGAGATCGTCGTACGGTCGGACTCGCTCTTCCGCGGTTACTGGGACGATCCGGCGGCGACGCTGTCGACGCTACGTGACGGGTGGTGTCGCACCGGGGACATCGGCCGGTTCGACCAACGCGGCCTGTTATACCTGGTAGATCGTAAGAAGGACATCATCATCACCGGCGGGGAGAACGTGTACTCACCGGAAGTGGAGGAGGCGCTGGGCGCAATCGAGGGCGTCGCAGCCTGCGCAGTGGTCGGCGCGCCCGACGAGAGATGGGGCGAGGCCGTCTGCGCCGTGGTGGTGCCCGCGGCCGGGGCAACTCTCACGCTGGAGACGATCCAGGATGTCGTGCGGTCCAGACTGGCGAGCTACAAGGTGCCCCGCCGACTCGTGCTCGTCAACGAATTGCCGGTCCTCGCCAGCGGCAAAGTTGACAAGAAGCGTCTGCGCGCGGACGTCGCCGCGGCAGCGGTCGGCTAGGCGGGCTGACCGTACACCGCGACGACCACAGAACGGCTGAGGCTGTTTTCCGACCACACCCCGATTGCGGAGTTGGAGCAGTCCTGCATGATCGCCCGATAAGGCGGGTTGTACCACCACTGGTTCAGGATCTCGATGCCGCTGATCGCCAGCGCTGGGTTGATGGCCACGGTCTCGGACACCATGCCGACGAAGCCGGCGCGGTTCGCGCGCTCCTGTGGTGTAGAACCGTCAGAACCGATGTCACCGTTGAGTGTTCGGTTGTTGAGCACGTCGAGGGTATGCAGTCGGGCCGCCTCGACGAGTCGGCCGTCCAACTGCGGTTCGTCCGGACAGCCATTCTGTTTTTGCGCGGTGTCAATGTTGACGAACACGCTCTCGTTCAGGCGCTTGTTGTCGCCGGTCGCAGGCGGCACCGCCGTTCCAGTCCCCAGCGCGATCGCGAGAAGGAACACCGCGACGACATGCCGTCCGTACGTCATGGCCCGTTAGACTACACGCGAATTAGATAAATGAATTACGCTTTCTGTCCATGGGTACCAACAGGCTCACCGCCCTGGCAAGTGCCATGCTGACATGTCTGGGCGTCGGCATTGTCGGCACGCCGGTCGCGTCCGCCGACTCCGTCGCTTATCTGGTCAACGTCACCGTGCGGCCGGGATTCAACTTCGCCAACGCCGATCACGCCCTGTCCTACGGGCGGGGGATCTGCGACAAAATCGCTGCGGGCACGCCATACGCGCGCCTCGTCGGCGACATCAAGAATGACTTCCACACCAATGACGGGTTCCAGGCCTCGTACCTGATCAGCCAGGCCGCCAACGAATTGTGCCCGGCACAGATCTGGCAGTTGCGGCGTTCGGCCGCGGGTTACGTTGAGCCTCCGGGCTGAGCAAGCAGCAAGCGACACAACAACGCGACGATGACCTCGGCGGCGTGCTCGTCGCTGTCCCCGGATCCAGTGGGCTCCGTCATTCGGCCCAGTGTCGCCAGAACCACGGCCCCGGCTACCGCGGGGTCCACCCCGGCCGGCAGGCTCGCGGTTCTCACCAACTCGGCCACCGCATCGTGCATCGCCGCGATGCCATCGTTGGCGGTCGCATCGGGTAGACGCTCGGCGACAGTGCCGTCGAACCAAGCGCGGATCACTCCGCGGTAGGCGCGATGGAATCGGACGTAGTCAAGCATCCATCGCGAAAACGCTTCGGTATCAAACGTTTCAGCGGCCAGATCCTTCAAGGCGCGGGCGTGGTGTTCGATCTCGCGTACGGCCCTGCGGGTCAACTCGGCGAGGATCAGGTCCTTATTGCTGAAGTGCCGGTACATCGTTGCGCGGCTGACATCCGCCGCAGCAGCGATGTCCTCCATTCGGACCGCGTAGTAGCCGCGCTCGGCGAACAACGCAGAACTGGCCCACAACACATCCTGGCGGATGGGAGAGATCGCCTGCGCGTCCGCGACACTCGGAGCAGTTGCGGTCGGGCCCGGTGCGATCGTCACCGACGTCATCTCGCCCGCGCTGGGGAAGAGCATGGCCTGTAGGGCGACCGCTAGGGAAGTGGAAACAATTGTGCGTGAAGGTAACCCGTACATCCCGCGGTGGCGGTACAGGTTGACCATGTGGGGCAGGCGCATGATTGCCGCAACGGCGTCGTCGAGCTGCAGCCCGCGCCCCAGGGCCGACCGCAGTCGCTCGGTGATCCGCTCCTTGAACTTCTCCGGCACCGACTGCGCGTCGACGACCGTCAGCCCCATCACCGTGCCAATGCCTGGATATTCGGCGAACACTGCGGCGTGCGCGTCGTAAATATCCGCCCAGCCGTGCATCCAGGCCTCGAGGCTGGCCAGCCCGTCCGCGGTGGGGCCGAGAGGGCCCAGGCTCTCGGCGTGTTCGAGCACGGCTCGCGTCGACTCACGGGCCAGTTCACCAAAGATCTGTTCCTTGTCGGCGAAGTACTGATAGACGGTCGCGCGCGATGCCCCTGCTGCGGTCGCGATCATGTCGACCGATGTGCCGTGAAAACCGTTCTGCAGGAAGACGTCTGCGGCGCAGCGGACGATCCGATCGCGGGTGTGCAGCCCTCGTCGTCCCACGACGGTGTTGCTCGGTGGCGCATATCCCGCCCGCCGCATCTTGTTGGCTGCCGTCATTCTGCGGCGGGTGACGTCGGCAGGTTGCGCTTGGCCTTGCCGGGGTAGCCGAAGAACTTCTCGAAGTTGGCGTCGTTGATGGGCTGTGCTGAGTTCCGGTCGGCGGCCGCGCGCAGTGCCGCCAGCCGAGCGCGGGCCTTCTCAAGCGCGACGGGGTCGCCGGAGGCCAGTCGCTCGACGTCGTCGCGGGCAGCCGCGATCTCGAGGCGCAGCCGCTCACCGGCTTCGCCGAAGGTGAGCAGGTCGTGGTCGTCCTCGTCGAGCTTTTCGCGCGCCTGGCCGCCGGGCGGCTGTTGAGTTGCCGACATGGTCTACCTCTCAACTCTGGACATTTGTGATCCCCATCATATAACGTCGTGAGACGAACTGTCAGAAATCAAGACAAAATGTCAGAATTTGGGAGCAGCCATGCCACTCCAGGACCATCACCAGATCGTGTCGGTCGACGATCACCTCGTCGAACACCCACGCGTATGGCAGGACCGTCTGTCGGAGAAGTGGCGTGAGCAGGGTCCGCGGATCGTTGAAATGGACGGCAAGCATCTGTGGAGCTACGACGACCAGATCTTTCCGACCATCGGTCTGAACGCCGTTGCAGGTAAGCCCCCGGAGGAGTGGGGCATGGATCCGGTCCGGTACGAGGACATGATCCCCGGTTGTTATGACCCGGTCGCCCGCGTCGCCGACATGGACCTCGACGGTGTGCAGGCGGCGCTGTGCTTTCCGTCGTTCCCGGGGTTCGGCGGCGGAACATTTTTCCGCGCCAAGGACAAGGAACTGGCGCTGCTGTGCGTGAAGGCGTGGAACGACTTCTACATCGAGGAGTGGTGCGCGACCGCACCCGGCCGGTACATCCCGCTGGCCATTCTGCCGACGTGGGACATCAACGCCTGCGTCGCCGAGGCGGAGCGCGTCGCCGCCAAGGGCGCACGCACGGTGTCATTCCCGGACAGCCCGGTGCCACTGGGGTTGCCATCGTTTCATTCCGACCATTGGGACCCGCTGTGGCGTGTCTGCTCGGACGCTCACATGCCGGTGTCTCTTCATTTCGGTTCGGGCTCTTACGTTCCCGGGTTCTCGTTCTCGTCGATGGCACCCATTGCCGGTCAAATGCAGATGCCGGACGCACCGTTCGCCGTGGCGATCACCCTGTTCTCGTCGAACTTGATGTGGTCGACCGTCGACCTGCTGTTCTCCGGCAAGCTGCAGCAGTTCCCCGATCTGCAGATCTCGCTTGCCGAAGGCGGCATCGGCTGGGTGCCTTACATCCTCGAGCGATCCGACTACGTCTGGGAGCGGCACCGCTACTATCAGCCGATCGACTTCGACACCCGGCCATCGGACTTGTTCCGTAAGCACTTCTGGGGGTGCTTCATCGACGACATGCATGGCCTGAAGAACCGGCACGAGATCGGCATCGACCGCATCACGCTCGAAATCGACTTCCCGCACAGCGATTCGAACTGGCCCAACTCGCGCAAGCGTGCGGCCGAAGTGCTCGCCGAAGTGCCCGACCACGAGTGTGCGCTGATCGTCGAGGAGAACGCCCGCAGGATGCTCAACTTCCCGCGCTTGACCGCAGCCTGAGCGAGGGTGTCGAATAGGAAAAATGTTTAGCGGATTCCGCTGACGGAATCAGCGCCGGAATCGAGGTGATTGGTGCACAGCCGACTCGTCGCGAGCGCCGCCGCGTTGTTGATTGTCGGCGGCGTCGCAGGGTGCTCGGACTCAGAACCCGTTGCGCGCCCGACGGGCAGCCTGCCTGCGGGCACCGCCGAAGTCAGCATCGGGGGTGCGGGCCAGGACAAGACGAACGCCGTGAGCTGTTCGACAACTGGCGCCGTGACCACAATCAACACCGGTGACGAGAGTTCAGGCACGACTTCGACGATCGACAACACGGAGGCATTGACGGTGCGGTCCGCCGAGATCACCGATGTCGGCGGGTTTACCGGCAGCTACTGGGCGGACCTGGGTCGCCCTGCCAAGGTCGAGATGACCGGTGGCACATACCTGATGACCGGCAGCGCATCGGGATTCAGAACCGACAACCCCAGCGCACGCACTACCGAGACCTTCGCGATAAGGGTGACCTGTTGACTTGGAAGGAGTGACGATGAAAGTTCGTCTCGAGCAGTCGAAGTGCGTGGGTCACGCACAGTGCTATGCCGTAGACCCCGATCTGTTCCCGATCGACGACGCCGGCTACAGCATCCTCGAAGCCCACGAGGTCAAGCCAGGGGACGAGGAGCAGACACGCGACGGCGTCGCCGCATGCCCGGAGTTGGCGCTCATCCTCGAGGAGGATTGAGCGGGGCACTTGCCAAGTCCGCCCCCGACAGGCGAGACTGCTCACATAAGTAACCAAGTTAACTTTGTGGGGTGCGATGTCGTCTGCCGACTGGCGGTCCCGGCTTCGGCAACTATTGGCTGAACGCGTGCGCGATCAGGCCAACGAGTCCGCCAAGCCCGACCGCATCGAGGCCGCCCGCGCCTGGCACGCCAAACTCGTCGACAACGAGCTGGCCGCTCCGGGCTGGCCGAAGTCCGTTGGCGGGCTGGAGCTGTCGCTTGAAGAACAACTCGACTACTACCGGATCACCACCGCCGCAGGCGCACCCCCGCACCCATGCCCGCTCTCATTCATCCTCGCGCCCACACTGATCCAGCATGGCTCCGTCGCGCAGAAGGAGCGATTCCTGCGGCCGTTGTTGCGTGCCGACGAGTTCTGGTGTCAAGGATTCTCCGAGCCAGGAGCGGGAAGTGACCTGGCCTCGTTATCCACCCGCGCCGCCCGCGACGGTGACGTGTACCGGGTCACCGGCCAGAAGGTGTGGACGACGATGGCCGACCGGGCCGACTGGATGTTCGCGCTGGTGCGCACCGGCCCGCCCGGACGCAGCACTGACGGCATCACCTACCTACTGATTCCCATGCGCAGTTCCGGCATCACCGTGCGGCCGCTGCGCGATATCAGCGGCGGGGCGCACTTCGCCGAGGTGTTCCTCGACGACGTCGAGGTGGCCGTCGGGAACCGCGTCGGTGACGAGGGGCAGGGCTGGTCGATCATGCGGACCTCGCTCGGCCATGAGAGAGCCACCGCGTTTTTGGCCGACGAGTTCAAATACCGACGCACCGCCGACAAGGTCATCGAACTGGTGGTTTCGCGGCAGCTCGACGCGGATCCACACGTCCGCCAGGACGTCGCCCGGCTGGAGTCGGGCGTGCGCACCATCGCGGCCAACAGCGCCCGCGCCCTGGCCGCCGTCCTTCGCGGTGAGGATCCCGGCGGCGTGGCGTCGGTGAACCGGCTGGTGAAGTCGGAATTCGAACAACACATGCATGCGCTGGCGATGCGGGCCGTCGGTCCGCACGCGTCGCTGGGCAGTCGAGCGCCCGACGCGATCGACAAGGGACGCTGGACATTCGGCTATCTCATGAGTCGCGCGACGACCATCGGTGCGGGCACCGCCGAGATCCAGCGCAACACGATCGCCGAGTCCGTGCTCGGCCTGCCGTCGCACCGCGGGGATGGCCGGCGGGCCGCCGCGGTGGTCCCCGGTGCACCGCTTGCCGTCGCCGAGGAGGACGAGCGTGAACTGCGCCATGTGCTGGCCCAGACGCTGCAAGCGCGGGTGGATGTCGAGACGCTGCTGGACCGGAAACGACCGCACGATGCCACCGACCCCGCCGTGTGGTCGGCGCTCGTCGAGTTCGGCCTGCCCGGCCTGGCCGTCGACGAGGCGCTCGGCGGCGGGGGTGCGCCGAGGCACTTGCTTTACGCAGCGATCGAGGAGGCGGGCAAGGCACTCGCACCGGCGCCGCTCGTTCCCACGGTGACTGCTCTCGATGTGGCGGTCGCGGTCGGTGCGAAGGCGGTGGCCCAACGCATCGCTGCGGGCGCGCCTGCGGCCTTCGCGGTTCCGCTGCACGACTCCGGCTGGCTGACAACGGGACTGGAGCTGCCTGAGTGGGATGGAACCCAGCTGACCGGTGTGGTGCCGATCGTCGCGGGCGTGCCGACGGCTCAGGTGTTGTTGGTGTTGGCGCGGGCCACCGGGCACGACGGCGAGGTGCTTGTCGAAATCGACCCCGGCGCCGACGGTGTCGACGTGGAAGCTCATCAGCCACTCGACCTCACGGCGACGGTCGGAAGCCTGACCCTGACAGGTGCCGCCGGACAGGTGCTGTGCGACGGGACCGACTTGCGGCACGGGTTGCGCACTGCCCGCGGCCGGGCCCTGCTTGCGGTGGCGGCGGATTCGGTCGGCGTCGGCTCGAGGGCGTTGGCGATGGCCGTCGAATGGGCATGCGAGCGTGAGCAGTTCGGTCGTCCGATAGGCAGCTTCCAGGCGATCTCGCATCGCTGCGCGGACATCCTGGTGGCCTTGGAAGGCGCCCGCAGTCTGCTCGTTTCTGCCGCCGACGCCGATCCAGACGCGTCGGAGCACATTGTCGAGCTGGCTGCCGCCGCCGCCTTCGATGCTGCGGTACTGGCCTCCGAAGGCGCGTTGCAGGTCCACGGCGGCATCGGCTTCACCTGGGAGCATCCCGTCCACCTGCTGTTACGACGGGCCCAGGCCAACGCTGTGTCGGTCGGGCGCGCGGAGGCATTGCGAGATCGCGCGGCGACCGCTGTCTTGGCCATGCCGCGCGAGAAGCGCCGCGAGCAGGCCCTCTCTCGATAGCCAACGGAGACAACGATGGAATACGGCATGAGCCCGGAGTTGGCGGAGTTCCGCGCCGAGGTGCGGGCGTTCGTCGCCGAGCACGCGCCGGCGATCCCGCCGCGCGCGGGAGTGCGCAGCGCCGAGAACGACGCCGAGTTCAAGTCATTGCAGGAGTGGACCGGACGTCTCTACGAGGCGGGCTACGTGGGAGCGGACTGGCCTGTCGAATTCGGAGGGCGCGACGACCGTACTCCCGAACACTCGATCATCGTCGGGGAGGAACTCGCTCGCGCGCAGGCGCCCGGTGCGCAGAGCGGTAGCGTGCTGGCGTCGCACGCGCTGATCCATTTCGGCACAGACCAACAACGTCGACGACATCTCCCCGAGATCCGGACGGGCCGCGAACTGTGGTGCCAGTTGTTCAGCGAGCCGGGGGCCGGCAGTGATCTGGCGTCGCTGCGTACCCGCGCCGTGCGCGACGGGGACACCTATCGGGTCGACGGCCAGAAAGTGTGGACCACCGACGGGCACTGGGCGCGATACGGCTATCTGTTGGCGCGCACCGACCCCCACGCGCCTAAGCACAAGGGCATCAGCGCGTTCATCCTCGACATGTCCGCGCCCGGCGTCAGCGTGCGACCGCTGCGCGAGCTGACGGGCACCTCCGACTTCAACGAAGTGTTCTTCGACAGTGTCGAGGTATCAGCCGATGCGATGATCGGTACGCCAGGCCAGGGCTGGGCCATTGCCAACGCCACGCTGGCCCACGAGCGCACCAATGTCGGCGGGATTGTGGTGAAGCTCAGATTGGCCGTGAATGCACTGATCGATCTGGCCCGCAGGGTGAAAATCGACGGTCGGCCGGCCATCGACAGCGATCGGGTCCGCGACCGAATTGGTCAATACAGCGCCGAGGTGGAGGCGTTGTCGGCGTTGACGTATGCGAACCTGACGCGTTGGCTTCGGGGCAACGAGCGCATGCACGACGCGCCGATGAGCAAGCTGATGTTCAGCGAAATCAATTTGGAGATCGCGGCTTTCGCGGTCGAGTTGGCAGGCGAGTCGGGCGTGCTTGTCGAGGGCGACGACAACGTCCTCGACCAGGGCCGCTGGCAGGACGAGTGGCTGTATGCCCGCGCGTACACGATTGCAGGCGGCAGCTCGGAGATCATGCGCAACCTGATCGCCGAGCGAGGCCTCGGCCTACCTCGCGCCTAGACGGCGACCAGGGCGGCGCGGTGCTCGGCGACCGTTCCGTTGACGGCTTCGTCGACCTTGATCCGGCGCAGGAACAGATGCAGGTCGTGCTCCCACGTGAACCCGATGCCGCCGTGGACCTGCAGCGCGGTGCTAGCCACCCGGCTGGCCGCGGACTTCGCGTAGGCGACGGCCGCCGATGCGGCGTGCGACCGCGCTTCGGCCGGTGCTTCGTCCAACGCCAGGGCGGCAGCCCACAGCGACGCGCGACCGGCCTCCACACCGACCGCCATGTCGGCGCAATGGTGCTTGACCGCCTGGAACGAACCGATCGCCGTGCCGAATTGCTCGCGTTGGCCCGCGTAGTCGACCGTCATCTCGAGCAGCCGCGCCGCACCGCCGAGCGCGTCGAACGCGCGGTGCACGGCCAATGCGTCGGTCACGTGTTGCACTGTCCCAGTGGGCAACTCCGACCAGTTGAGTGCCGACTCGTCGAGATCCACTCGCGCCCACGACCGAGTGAGGTCCAGGGTCGTCATTGCCACGAGTTTCGGATGACGGACCAGTGCGACGAAATCCCTGTCATCGATTCGTCTCACGACGGCAAAGCCATCCATGTCGGCGGCCATCGGGACAGGGCTCGAAACCGGACCGCTCGCGCGCGCCAACCCGACGAGCAGTTCGCCCTCCGCTGTTGCGCCTGCCTCTGGCAGGCCCGTCCGCTCCAGCAGCCAGGCGCCGATCGCGAGATCGGCCAGGGGCAACGAGCTTGCCGCGTATCCGTGCGCCTCTGTGCACACGGCCAGGTCGACGTGGGTGCCGCCGACGTCCGGGGTCAAAAGTGCCAGCAGTCCGGACTCCGCGGCATGGGCGACGGCAGCGGGATCGACGGTGATCGGCGCCGCATCGAGGCTCTGTCGCAGGCGCGCAAGGGGATCGTTTCGGTCCAGCCATGACCGCTCCGCGTCGGCGAGTTGTTCCTGTTCGCCGGTCAGGCCGAAGTCCATCCGCGCCCCTTTTCAGAAGGTTGACCTAGTAAACCATGTCTGTATACATTTAACTAGATGGCGCATGTGGCGCCGAGCCCTTCAGAAAGCGACGATGACGAGCATCCAAGAGGCGCTGAGCCGGCTGTGGGGTGCCCACGACGACGCGCGGATGCTCGAGTGCGACGGGCAGTGGTCGACCTGGGGTCAGATCCGGACGCTGGCCGAGCGCATCGACGGCGAGCTGGCAGCGGCGGGCTGCGGATCAGGCGGACGTGTTGCCGTGGTGCTCGGCAATCGCATGGAGTCGGTCGCGGCACTCATCGCGATTTTCCGCGCCGAGCGCACGCTGGTCACGATCAGCCCGCTGCAGCCGGCAGAGCGGCTCAGCGCGGACCTGGTCGCGTCGTGCGCCGACTACGTCATGGCCCCTGAGCACCTGTGGGACGAACAGGTATTCGCCGATGCCATCGCCGAACTTGGAGCCACCGCATTCAGCCTGGACGGAACGGAGGTTGCACGGCGCGCCGACGCGTCGCGCGAGTCGCGCAGCGGCGAACCGGCGACCGCAATCGAGATGCTGACTTCGGGCACGACCGGACCTGCCAAGCGTGTGCCGTTGGGCCGCAGGCAACTCGAGGCATCGCTGTCGGCGGCGCTGAAGCACAACGACCGGCCGGCGGCAAGAGACAAGCCGCCGTTCACGGGTGCTGTTGGGATGGTGACGCTTCCGATCGTGCACATCGGTGGCTTGTGGTCCCTTCTGACGGCGCTGGTGGCCGCACGGCCCATCGTGATGCTGCAGCGGTTCACGGTGGAAGGTTGGCGTGCGGCGATTGTCGAGCATCGACCGACAGTCGGCGGCCTTCCGCCGCCTGCTATCCGCACGGTGCTGGACTCCGACATCCCGTCCGAAGACCTTTCCAGCCTGCGCGCCATGATCGCGGGCACTGCTCCGGTGGATCCCGATCTGGTGGATGCGTTCCTCGAGCGCTACAACATCCCGATCTTGACCACCTACGGCGCGACGGAGTTCGCGGGCGCGGTGGCCGGATGGACGGCGAAGGACTTCCGCGCGTCGTGGTCGCAGAAGAAGGGCAGCGTAGGCCGCCCCTTCCCCGGTGTGCGATTGCGGGTGATCGACGAGGACGGCACAGTGCTGTCTGCTGGTGAAACCGGCCGGCTGCAGGTCGCCTCTGCGCAGGTCGCCGACTCCGCCGAGCACTGGGTCACCACAAGCGATCTCGCCCACATCGACGAAGACGGATACGTCTACATCGACGGCCGTGCCGACGATGTCATCGTGCGGGGCGGGTTCAAGATCGCGCCGGAGACGGTCGTGCGGGCGTTACGCACGCACGACGCGGTGGCCGACGCGGCGGTGGCGGGGCTCGCCGATGCCCGCCTCGGGCAGATCCCGGTCGCCGCGGTGGAACTCAGATCCGCGATGACAGCGACGGGTGATGAGTTGCGGGCTCATTGCCGGGCTTCGTTGACGCCCTACGAGGTCCCGGCACAGGTGTTCGTCCTCGACGAGCTTCCGCGCGGCGCGGCGTTGAAGGTCGATCGCCGACGACTCGTCGCGACGCTCGAGAAGCTCACGGCTGTATCTCAATCCGATTGAAAGGTGACGTCATGGGACGCGTACAGGACAAAGTCGTTCTGGTGACCGGTGGTGCCCGCGGTCAGGGCCGCAGCCACGCGGTCAAACTGGCCGAAGAGGGTGCCGACATCATCCTGTTCGACATCTGCCGCGACATCGAGAACAACAAGTACCCGCTGGCGACGCCGCACGACCTCGAGGAAGCCGGGCTCGAAGTCGAGAAGACCGGCAGACGCGCCTACACCGCCCAGGTCGACGTCCGGGACAAGGAGACGCTGACCCGTGAACTCGCCAATGCCGTAGCCGAATTCGGCGGAGGCCTGGACGTGGTCGTGGCGAACGCCGGCATCTGCCCGCTCGGAGGCGATTTGCCGATCACCGCGTTCGCCGACGCATTCGACGTCGACTTCGTCGGCGTGGTCAACACCGTTCACGCTTCGCTGCCGTATCTCAAGAGCGGCGCGTCGATCATCACGACCGGCTCCATCGCGGGCATGATCGCCGCGACGCAGGCCGCGAGCGCAGGCGTTGGGCCGACGGGGCCCGGCGGCACGGGCTACAACCTCGCCAAGTCGTTCGTAGATCAGTACACGAAGGCGCTGGCGTTGCAGCTGGCCCCACTTTCCGTCCGCGCCAACGCCGTTCACCCGACCAATGTCAACACGCCGATGCTGCAGAGCGAACCGATGTATCGCGTATTCCGGCCGGATCTGGAGAATCCCACTGCTGAGGACGCCCTGCTGGCATTCCCGGCAATGCAGCCCATGCCCATTCCGTACATCGAGCCCCAGGACGTCTCGAACGTCGTCTGCTTCCTGGCGTCCGACGAGTCCCGCTACGTCACCGGCGTGCAGTTCAAGGTGGACGCCGGCGCAATGCTGCAATTCTAGGAGGATCCGATGACCACAACCGAGGCATCCGACGCCGACACCGCCGCCGTCGAAGGGCGCATCACCGACGAGGACATCGAACGCGCCAAGGCGCAGATCGGCATCCCCGTATTCCAGCGCGACGAGCCGTGGAACAAGCTGCCGCAGGCCGACGGCATCACCCACTTTGCCTTCGGGTGCGGCGACGACAACCCGCTTTTTCACGACCCCGAATACGGCCGTGGCACTCGCTGGCACGGCCAGATCGCGCCGCCGACCTTCCCGATCACCACCGGGCTGGACCAGACGCCCAAGTTCACCGACCCCGAACGCAAGAAGCTGTTCCGGGGACTGTTCCGTGGAACGGGGAAGTACTACTCCGGTGTCAAATGGACGTGGTATCGACCCATTTATGCGGGCCGCCCGGTGCTGATGGAGAACTTCACGCTAGACGTCGTCGTGAAGGAGAGCGAGTTCTCGGGCGGACGATCGGTCAAGGAGACCTTTCGGTACCTCTACGTCGACGTCGATGGTAACCCGGTCGCCACCCGCGACGAGTCCTACATCAACGCCGAACGTCACGGCTCCAAGAAGTCCGGCAAGCTCGCGGGCATCCAGCGCCAGCATTGGACCGAAGAGGAGTTCGCCGAGGTCGAGGCTGCCTACGAGGCAGAGCAGCGTCGCGGAGCGGAGCCGCAATGGTGGGAAGACGTCAACGTCGGCGACGAGTTGCCTTCTGTCATGAAGGGTCCGCTGACGGTGGTGGACATCATCAGCATGCACATGGGCTGGGGCTGGGGAGGTTACGGAGTCGGCCCGTTGAAGTTCGCACATCAGCTACGCAAGCGGATGCCCGCGTTTTATCAGCCCGACGAGTACGGCGTCCCGGACGTGGTTCAGCGGTTGCACTGGGATCCCAATCGAGCGCAGGCGCTGGGAATTCCGGCGCCTTACGACTACGGACAGATGCGCGCGGCTTGGGTCAGCCATCTGCTGACCAATTGGATCGGCGACGATGGCTGGCTGGCGGAGATGGATTTGCAGATGCGCGGATTCAACTATCACGGCGACATCCACCGCTGCACCGGGAAAGTGACGGCGAAGGGCGACGGGCCCACCGACACGGTGTCGTTGGAGGTTTTCGCCACCAACCAGCGCGACGAGTCCACCACCAAGGGCACCGCCAAGGTGCTGTTGCCCTCCAGGGAATCCGGCGCGGTTGTCTTGCCGGTACCCGATGAGGACTTGAGAAAGCGTGGGGCTCAGGTGGTCTCGCGGGTGTCAGGCAAGGTCGGCGAGGAGATGCGCCGCATGTACGGAGAGTGACCCGGGTATGAAGAGACTTGTCCTCGAGGCCGAGCACGAGGCGTTTCGCGATACGGTGCAGCAGTTCATCGAGCATGAGCTGGTGCCGAACGCAGAGCAGTGGGAGGCTGATCGTCTGGTGGACCGATCGGCTTGGATCGCCGCGGGCAAGTACGGCCTGATCGGTTTCAACATGCCCGAGGAGTACGGCGGCAGCGGCGTCGACGACTTCCGGTTCAACGCCGTCATCGACGAAGAGATCGCCCGCTACGGCGGTCCGGCGCCCGCGCTGAGCTTGCAGAACGACGTGGTAGGCCCGTACTTCTCGTCGTTGAGCGACGACGAGCAGAAAGAGCGCTGGTTGCCAGGTATCACCAGCGGCGAACTCATCGTGGCCGTTGCGATGACCGAACCCGGTGCGGGCAGTGATCTGGCCGGCATCCGCACCTCGGCCGTGCGCGACGGCGACGATTGGATCATCAACGGGGCCAAGACATTCATCTCCTCGGGCATCAACTGTGACCTTGTCGTGGTGGTGTGCCGCACCGATCCCGACGCAGGCCACAAAGGCTTCACCCTGTTCGTGGTCGAAGCGGGCATGGAGGGCTTCACCCGCGGGCGAAAGCTCGACAAGATGGGGCTGCACTACCAGGACACCGCTGAGCTCAACTTCGAGAACGTGCGGGTGCCGTCGGCGAACCTATTGGGCAAGGAAGGGCGTGGCTTCTATCACCTGATGCACAACCTTCCATCCGAGCGGCTGTCCATTGCGATCTCGGCCATCGCGGGAGCACGCGAAACCTGGCGGCAGACACTGCAATACGCCAAGGACCGCAGGGCGTTCGGTCAGCCGATCGGTAGCTTCCAGCACAACCGATTCCTGCTCGCCGAGATGGATACCGAACTCGAGATCGGCGAGCAGTACATCGACCGGTGCCTGCAGGCGGTGGTCGACGGCGAACTGACCGCAGTCGAGGCGTCGAAGGCCAAGTGGTGGTGCACCGAGACGGCGAAGAAGATCATCGATGGCTGCGTGCAGTTGCACGGCGGCTACGGGTACATGACGGAGTATCGGGTTGCCCGCGACTACATGGACAACCGCATCATGACGATCTTCGGTGGCACCACCGAGATCATGAAGGACATCATCGGCCGCGATCTGGGCCTGTAGAAGGCGATGCGGTGAACGGCATCTCGGCGAGCCGTGACGGTGGGATCCTTCGGCTGAAGTTGGATCGTCCCGACAAGCTGAACGCCGTCGACACCCCGTTGCTCGACCAGTTGGTCGCCAGCTTCGATGACGCCGCGGGCGACTGTTCGGTGCGTGCCGTATTGCTGACGGGGGCGGGGCGTGCGTTCTGTTCGGGTGGCGACCTTCGCGGCGGTGACACCCGCGGTGCCGCGCAGGCCGCCAACGACGTCGTCCGCGCGATCGCCGCACTGCCTAAGCCGGTCGTCGCTGGCGTGCACGGGCCCGCCGTTGGGTTCGGCTGTCCGCTCGCGCTGGCCTGCGACCTGGTGGTGGCGGCACGATCGGCATTCTTCCAGCTCGCGTTCAGCCAAGTCGGCCTGATGCCCGACGGCGGCGCCGCGGTATTGTTACCGGCCGCGATCGGGCGGGCTCGAGCGGCCCGGATGGCTCTGACCGCCGAAAAGATCTCGGCAGCAACGGCATTCGAGTGGGGGATGATCTCGCACGTCGTCGATGACGCAGACTACGAGGCCGAGCTCGCGGAGGTGGTCCGAACTGTGGCCGCCGGGCCGACGCAGGCGTATCGGTGGATCAAGCGGGCATTGGTGGCCGCCACGTTGTCCGAACTCGAGCAGGTGCAGGCGATCGAAGCCGATGGCCAGCAGAGCTTGATCAACACGTCAGATTTCGCCGAAGGCGTGCGCGCGTTCCGGCAGCGGCGTGCAGCCGAATTTCGAGGTGAGTGAGCGGTAATCGTCGACACGCGTCCGGCGTCGACGCGGCTCTGCTCTCATCCGACGTTCTCTCGGTCAGGTCGAGATCATCGACGGAGGTGCTGCGAAGCCCGGGTTCGCCAGCGCCGTTGCCAGCCCGCTGCCAATGGGTCCTGCTTCGTCGAACAACGTTGCAACGCCGGTGGCGACCCCGCCGTGGTCGTAATGCGTGACCGATGCCAGTCCTATGTAGGGGCCCTCCGGCAACCGGCTGAGGGAAACTGTGTAGTCAGCGTTGATGAACCGCAACCCTTCAGTGCCCCAATGGGTTAGCGAACTGGTGACATCGCCGGCCATCACCGCGCGAGTGAACGGCGACAGGGGCTCGTCATCGACCAGCAGTTTGGTCTCGCGCACCCACGCGAACTTCTGCCCGTGGTGTCTCCACTCGGTGACTCCGACGCCTGGACTGCCCGCAACCGGATCGCGACCGTACGAATGCAACAGCATGGGCAGGTCGTCGGGCACGACATCGGGTTCGGCTGGAATCGCCGGCATGGTGATGGGCGATGTCCACACCCCGTCCTCGCGATGTGCACTGCGGCGAAGGTACATCGCGCTGGCGCGTGCCACGATCGCGTCGTTCTGCATCATGACCGCGTCCACGAGCCGAATTCTTCGGCCGTGACGCACGACGGACGAATGCACCTGCACCGGTTGCAGTACCACCGGCCTGAGCAAGTCGACCGTCAGACGGGCGGGCTGCAGGTCGACGTCATCGACTTCTTGTTCGACCGCGCGGCCTAGCAATCCGCCGATGTAGTTGCCGCTGAGCGACGGTCCCCACGGCCCCCTCGCAAGAGGTGTGGGGATGTAGTCGCGGCCGTCGGTGACGAAGAAGCACGTCGGCACGGCTCGGTCCGACGTCGATGGTGAGGTGCCGGTGCCGCGTTGTGCTGTCATGCATTCAGAACCTTCCGCCGCGGTACTACCGGCCCGGACTCTCATCGGCACGCACCGAAGACACTGGCCGAGCCAATCTACCTAGAAACATATAACTATCTAGCGGTTTGAGGCTACAGTGGTCAACGTATCAAGGTGCCGTGCACGAGAGGGCGAGAAATGGATCCCAACCCGGACTACGACGCAAGCGACGAGTTGGAGTACGGCATGAGTTGGTTCGCGTGGATACTTCGGGGCGTATACCCGCCGCCCGCGTATCCGCCGGTTTAGCGGTGTGAGGCTCGACGACGGAATCGATCGGGCACGCTGGTTACATCGTCAACGCAACTGGCATGGGTGCTAGAGGCCCCCGCGGGAAACCAGCTGCGCAGCGATGACGTTGCGTTGGATCTCGTTGGTGCCCTCGCCGACGATCATCAATGGGGCATCTCGAAAGTAGCGCTCGACGTCGTACTCTGTGGAATAGCCGTAGCCACCGTGAATTCGGACCGCGTTCAGTGCTATCTCCATGGCGGTCTCTGAGGCGAACAGCTTGGCCATCCCCGCCTCCATGTCGCATCGTTCGCCGCTGTCGAACTTCTCAGCGGCATATCGCGTGAGTTGGCGTGCGGCCGTCAATTTGGTCGCCATGTCGGCGAGGTAGTTGCCGACCGACTGGTGCTTCCAGATGGGTAGGCCGAAGCTCTCCCGCTGTTGCGAATAAGCCAATGCATCCTCCAGCGCGGCAGTCGCTACTCCCAGAGCCCGCGACGCCACCTGAATTCGTCCGGTCTCGAGTCCCTTCATCATTTGGCCGAAACCCTTTCCGGCTACCCCGCCGAGCACCGCAGACGCAGGCACCCGGCAGTCGTCGAACGACAACTCGCACGATTCGACACCCTTGTATCCGAGCTTGGGCAGATCCCGCGACACCGTCAGGCCGTGGCCGTGCTCCACCAAGAGCACCGAGATGCCCTTGTGGCGGGGAGTGGCATCGGGATCGGTCTTGCACAGCAGCGCAATGAGTCCCGATCGTCGGGCGTTGCTGATCCAGGTCTTGGACCCGTTGATGACGAACTGGTCCCCGTCGGCGCGCGCGGTCGTCGTCATCGCCTGCAGATCGGAACCGCCGCCCGGCTCGGTGAGTGCCATGGTGGCCCGGAGCTCGCCGGTCGCCAGGACAGGCAGGTACGCCTGTTTCTGCTCCTCGGTGCCGAACAACGAGAGCAGCTTCGCCACGACGGTGTGCCCGCCCATCGCGCCGGCCAAGCTCATCCAGCCGCGGGCGAGCTCCTGGGTAACCTCGACATAGCATGGCATCGAAACGGGCGATCCGCCGTACTCCTCAGGCACCGCCAGGCCGTAGATTCCGATGCGCTTCATCTGTTCGATCCACGCATCCGGGTACTCGTTGGCGTGTTCGACCTCGCGAACGGTCGGCTTGACGTCCCTGTTGACGAACTCACGCACCGTGCGCACGAGCATGTTCTCTTCTTGGCTGAGCGACATCGTGTTACGTGACCAGTTCGGTGGCCATGAGGTCGACGTCTGCGCAGAAGTCGGAGAAGCTGCGGCTGGCCGGCTCGATGGTGATCCAGGTGACCCCGGCTGCGGCGTATTCCGTCAGCCGTGGCCTGACCGATTCGATGAAATCCCCGCAATCGCCGCTGACGAGTTTGTCCGCTTCGAAGGGAACAAACGAGACGTCAGCGGGTTCTCGGCCGTGCTCGGCCCGCTGGTGGTTCACTCCCGAGATGAGGCTGGCGAGACGGGTGATGTCCTCCAGCGGGGGAGTGCGGGTGATCGCAGCCATCTCAGCGGACTGGCCCATCGGTATCCAGCCGTCGGCGGTATCGACCACCCGTCGCCGGGCCGCCTTGCTGTTGCCTCCGATCCAGATCGGGGGGCCGCCGGCGGTGGCGGGCAGGGGCAGAGCAACGTGGTCGCTGACCCCGAATTCAGGACCGTCGTGTTCTTGGCCCGCCCAGGTGGCCTTCCACGCGGCGATCGCCTCGTCCAAAAGCGCTCCGCGGCGGTGGAAGTCAGCGCCGAGGGCCTCGAACTCCGATTTCAGGTATCCGGCGCCTGTTCCCAAGGTGAACCGGCCGCCAGACAACAGGTCGAAACTGGCAGCCGCCTTGGCCGTCAGGTAGGGACTCCGGTAGCCGGACACCAGGATGTAGGTCATCAGCCTCAGCCTGGTGGTGGCCGCGGCCGCGAAACTGAGCGAGACGAACGGGTCGAAGGCGTGGTGCCCACCGTTGGCCAACCACTGCTTGTCGGGGAAGGGATGCTCGCTCATCGAAAAGCCTTGAAAACCAGCGTCTTCCACCGCTCTAGCAATCTCGCCGAGGGTGGCCCCTTCACTCCAACGTTGCCAGTGCTTGACGGCGCGCATCGGAAACATCAGGTTGTAGTGCAACGTCACGGGCACATCCTCGAGTCGGCGGAGGTCCGAGGCCCTCAGCCGCGTGCTGCGGCTGCGCGGAGGTCGCGTGCGCTCTGCAACTGTGGTTCGTGGTTGGCTTCGTAGCGCTCGATCCAGTCGTGCGGCAGTTTGCCCCAGGCTTCGCCGATGCGCAGCCGCTGTGCGGAACTGAACACTTCGGCGGCCACGACGTCGCCGACGAAGATGGTGTTCTCGTCGTTGTCCAGTGATCCGGTGATGCGGCATTCGACGTAGCTGTGTGCGTCGAGCAGGATCGGAGCGCCGGTGATGCCAGGTTTGGTGCGCAGTGTGGCGATCTTGTCGCCGTCGCGGCCCGAACTGCCACCGAGGGTCATCAGGATGTCCATTGAGGCGTCGATCTCCTCGGGCCCGGCCGAGAGCATGTGCATCACGAAGACCCCGGAGTTGATCAGCATGTCGTGGGTCTTGTTGTACTTGGTCAGGCTGACCGTGGCTCGGGGCAGTTCGGGCACGATGCTGGCCGAGCCCGCCGACAGCGACATCAGGCCGTTGGCGAATCCATCGTCAATCGTGGTGACTGCCACCGGGAACGGGCGCAGACCGGCCAATACCTTGTCGGCAGCCACAAGGTCGATCGTCATATGTCACTCCTCGGGGGATGGATTGGCCGGTCTCAGTGGTGCGGCGATTCCGGATCCGACGTTATCGTATACTACTGTCAGAAACAACGGGGAAACCGCCGCCGTATACGCGTGTATCTGCAGCAAAAATCGGCGTATACATGTGAATACGTGATCGGATTATGGCGACAGTAATGTCAGATATTTGCCCCTAGTGGCGCGGCCTCTCCGTAGCCTGCTGCGGCGGTCGTCATGAGTGAGGAGGCTTTCAGCAGTGGATCTTCAGGTTCGGGACAAGGCATTCGTGGTCGTCGGAGGAACTGCCGGCATGGGCTTGGCCGGCGCCAAGGTTCTGGCGGCGGAGGGCGCTGCCATCGCGGTGATCGGCCGTGACGAAACGAGGGTCAAGGACGCCGCCGCGTTGCTCTCTGAGGCTGGGGCGAAAGCGGCACACGGTCTGACGTTTGACGTGAGCCGGTCTGGCGAAGCAGTCAAAGCCGTGGAGGACGCTGTTGAATTGCTCGGGCGGCTTAACGGAATTGCCGTCACGATGGGGACCGCAGGCATGATGCCGATCGATTCCGACGATGACGCGTGGGACGCCGCCTTTCACGATGTGCTATTGGCCACGACGCGCAGTGTGCAGGCCGCTTTGCCACATCTCGCGAAGACGAAGGGCGCGATCGTCACCACCGCCGCGTACTCGGCGCGGGCCCCGCACGAGCCCAGGCTGCCATACGCAAGCCTCAAGGCGGCGGTTGCGACGTTCACGCGCGGCATCGCACGCACCCATGGCAAGGATGGAATCCGCGCCAACAGCATTGCGCCCGGCGCGGTGGAAACCGATGCGCTGCATGCTATTCGCGGCTACGTCTCCGAAACCAAGGGCTATCCGTATGAAGAGGCGCTCGAGCGCGCGTTGCGTGAGGACTTCGGTTTCGACGCGGCGCTGGATCGCCCGGGACAGCCCGACGAGATCGGGGCGCTGATCGCTTTTCTTCTGTCGGACAGGTGCGGCTTCGTGACCGGTCAGACGATCTACGCCGACGGCGGTGCACCGTAGTCAGTGACCGACCCGACGGTGGTCACCCCCGTCGTGATGAGGTCCGAAATAGCCTCGTCGGTATAGCCCAACTCCCGCAGGATCATTCGGCTGTGCTCGGCGAGCCTGGGAACGTCACCAAGCTGGGGCTCAACGCCCGCCAACGTCGTCGGCGGCAAAAGCGCATCGATCGCGCCCCCAGGCGTGCGGACCTCTCGCCAGCGGTCGCGGCCCGCAAGTACGGGGTGGGACCACAGTTCCGCAACGTCATTCATTCGCGCATTGGCGATGCCCGCGACGTCTAGCCGGTGCGCGAAGCCGTCCGCGGTCATCGTCGCGATCGCGGCGTGAATGATGGCTTCCAGTTCGCCACGATGGGCCACCCGGTCCGGGTTCGTCACGAATCGCGGGTCGTCGCGCAGCGCCGGAGCAGCCAGAACTTCGTCACACAGCCGGCGCCATTCCCGCTGATTCTGAACAGCGATCAGCACCGTCCCACCATCGCCGGCCGTGAACGGACCGTACGGTGCGATCGTTGCATGTTTCGCGCCCGTGCGCGGGGGCGCGCTCCCGCCGTAGTGCGCGTAATAGGCCGGCTGGCCGACCCATTCGACGAGGGACTCGAACAAAGACACCGACACGGGTCGCACCTCGCCGGTCGCTTCGCGAATGTACAGAGCGGTGAGAATCCCCGAATAGGCGAACATCCCGGCCGCGATGTCCGCGACCGACACGCCCGTACGCGCGACCTCGTCACCCGTTCCGGTAACCGACAACAGCCCGGCTTCGGCCTGCACCAGGAGGTCATATGCTTTGCGGTCCCGCCACGGGCCGGTCCCGCCGTAGCCGGTGACGTCGCAAACGACGAGCCGCGGGTACTCGGCGGCCAGCATCGCGGCATCCAGACCCAACCGAGTCGTCGCGCCCGGGCCGAGGTTTTGCACCAACACGTCCGCGTCGACGAGCAGTCGGTGCATGATTCGTTGCCCCTCGGCGCTTTTCAGATCGAGAGTCAACGACTCCTTGCCTCGGTTCAACCACACGAAGTAGCTGGAGTCACCGTGGACACTGTGGTCGTAGCCGCGGGCGAAATCACCACCGTCGGGCCGCTCGACCTTGATCACCCTGGCGCCGAGATCGGCGAGCTGGCGGGTGGCGTACGGTGCCGCCACGGCTTGTTCAAGGCTTACGACGGTGACGCCGGACAACGGGTTCATGGGGAACCTTTCGGCAATATGATGACGATAACGTCAGATCACAGGCTCTTGCCATGACGTTCTAGTCGCTTTAGCGCTTAGAACACCAAGAATTATATGTACACGACGTCAGAATGCTTTACGGTGGCGGGGTGACGCAGGCAGCCGCGCTCTCGGGCATACGGGTCATCGAACTGGCGGGCATGGGGCCGGGTCCGCACGCGGCCATGGTGCTTGCCGATCTGGGTGCGGACGTCGTAAGGGTGCAACGGGCCGGTCAACTCGGAGCGCGGGCGAACCCGCAGCTGCGGGGGCGCCGAGTGGTGGAGGCGAACCTGAAGGATTCCTCTGACAACGCCGCGATCCGGCGGCTCATAGACCGAGCCGACGTGCTGATCGAGGGTTTTCGCCCAGGTGTGACCGAGCGTCTCGGCCTGGGCCCCGACGTCTGTTGCGCGACCAACCCTGCCCTGGTGTATCTCCGATTGACCGGATGGGGACAGACGGGCCCACGAGCGTTGGAGGCCGGCCACGACATCAACTACATCGGACTCACCGGGTTGCTCCATTCGATCGGCCCCGCCTCACAGCCCCCGGTGCCACCGTTGAACCTCGTCGGGGACTACGGCGGAGGATCGATGCCCGCTGTCATCGGGGTACTGGCCGCCCTCATCGAGCGGCAGACCTCGGGCCGAGGCCAAGTGATCGACGCGGCCATCGTCAACGGCGCCGCCCAGCTCGCCCAAGCGGTCTGGTCGATGCGCGCCGACGCACGTTGGTCAGATGACAGGGGCGCCAACATCTTTGACGGCTCGGCGCCGTTTTACCGCACCTACGAATGCGCGGACGGTCGTTACGTCGCCGTCGGCGCCCTTGAGCCGGAGTTCTTCGCCGAGATGTTGGCGATCCTGGACATCGACCCCGAGACCGTCGGTCCGCAGCGGGACAAATCTCGCTGGCCCGCGATGCACGCGGTGCTGTCAGACACTTTCGCGCAGCGGTCTCGGGACGAATGGAGCGCGGTGTTCGCGAACACCGACGCGTGCGTGACGCCGGTGTTGAGCATGGCGGAAGCACCGGCCGACGCACACCTGAAGGAGCGGGAAGTGTTCATCGAGATCGATGGCGTGCGCCAACCGTCGCCCGCACCTCTGTTCTCCCGGACGCCCCAGACCATGCCATCAGCACCGCCTCGTCACGCTGAGTCATGCGACGAAGTCTGGCCGGACTGAGCGGCTAAGAAAGGGATCCTGCGAAAATGCCATTGCCCGATATCGTACTTGTGCATGGTGGTGAACACGCCGCCGATTGCTGGGATCTCGTCATTCCAGAATTGCGTTGCCGCGCTCCAGAATTGCGCATCCTGGCGGTCGACCTGCCGGGTCGCGGTCGAACCCCTGGTGACCTTGCGACCGCGACGATCGATCAGTGGGTGGAGTCCGTGGTCGCCGACATCGAGCGGGAAGGGCTTGGCGACATCGTGATCGTCGGTCATTCCATGGCGGGAGTGACGGTGCCCGGCGTGGTCGCGAAGCTCGGCTCTGCGCGAGTGCGTGAAATGATCCTCGCCGCCGCGTTTGTTCCGCCGCAGGGGCTGGCGATCGTGGACACCCTCGGTGGTCCGTTGGCGTGGTTCGCCCGGCGCGGTGCGCGATCGGGAAAGCCGACGAAGGTGCCGCGATTCGCGGCGCAGTACGCGTTCTGCAACGGCATGTCGTCGCACCAACGGGAGTTCGCCCTATCGCGGTTGTATCCGGAATCCGCCTGCATCCCAGGCGAACCCGTCGACCGCAGCGCGCTTCCCGATGACGTGCCGCGCACGTGGATACTCACCACCCGCGACAGGGCACTGTCGAAGAAGTCGCAGCGGGCCAGCATCGCGGCACTCGGCGGCGTGCAGGAGGTCATCCCCGTCGACGCGTGCCACGACCTGATGATCAGCCATCCGGAACGGCTGGCGCAGCTCCTTATCGACCGCTGCCGGCTGTACGAAACCTGATGTCCGGCGCCGAGACTGAAGCTATGCAGGCAGAGTGCGAGGAATCCGCTGCTTAACTTCAGTTTCGTATGAGCGTAAGCCGTCGTGAGTCAGGTGATGGCGCCTTCGATCTTCAGCTCGGTGAGCTCGTGGTCGTCCATGCCAAGTTCCCGCAACACCTCGTCGGTGTGCTCGGCGAACATCGGTGCCCGGGTCAGGTGTGCAGCCCCGCTGTCGAACTTCACCGGATTCGCTACCAGACGTTGTTCCTTGCCTTGGGTGTCGCGGACCTTGGCGATGCGGCCGTTGGCGATCATCGACTCGTCGTTGGCGACTTCCCACGCGTCCTGCACCGGCGCCCACTGACCGTGTAGTCGTTGCAGCAGGTGCGTGCACTCGTCAAACGTCCGCGCACCAATGGCCTCGGCCAGCAGCGCCGTGGCCTCGTCGGTGTGTTCAGCCAGCGACTCGAGCGTGGCGAACCGCTCGTCGACGGCGGCCGTTATGAGCCCGAAGAGTTGACACACCGGGGCCCAGTAGCGGGTTGGCTGCAGCATCGACAGCTGGATGAAGCGCCCGTCGGAACATCGGTAGGCCCCCGTAAGGGGGTTGCCTGGCGCCTGGGTGCGGTGGTCGATCTTCGGCAGCGGGCAGCCGTAGAGCATGGCCAGGTTCACGTTGGACTGGTTGGCCCACGCCCCGACAGCCAGCAGCGACACATCAATGTCGGATGTCTGCCCTGTCGTCTGTCTGCCGTAGAGGGCGGCCGCCACTGCGCCCGCGATCGTGATGCCACCGATATTGTCGCCGAACGCGCCCGCCGGCATGCCCGTGGGGACCTCCGAATGGGTTGGCGTCACGCCGTCGGCGTTGCCTGCCTGCGCCCAGAATGCCGTCGCGTCATACGCACCGGTGTCGCGGTCTGGTCCCTCGCTTCCGAATCCGCTGCCGGCGACGTAGATGATCGACGGATTGATCCGCCGAATCTCGTCGAGGTCGAGGTGAAGTTTGGCCCGCGCCTTGGGAAGCAGGTTGGTGAGGAAGACGTCGCTGCGTCGGACGAGTTCCTCGAACACGGGCCGAGTCTGGTTCAGTGCGAGGGACAGCCCGACGCTGCGTTTACCGCGATTGGGTGCTTCGACCATGGGCGAGAACGAGACCCCCGGTGCGGTAGGCGAGCGACCGGCAACCGTGACGAGTCCTCGCTGGGCATCGCCGGTCACGGGGTTCTCGATCTTGATGACGTCGGCACCCCAGTCGGCGAGG
Source organism: Mycobacterium sp. 29Ha (assembly GCF_032883055.1). NCBI lineage: Bacteria > Bacillati > Actinomycetota > Actinomycetes > Mycobacteriales > Mycobacteriaceae > Mycobacterium > Mycobacterium sp. 29Ha. Next base: position 134,868 of record NZ_JAMQTI010000008.1, on the reverse strand, counting down.
ACCGCGCCCGCGGATGGGACAAAGGTGAACTGCGCGACCTCAAGAACACGCACGCCGGTCATCGGTTTCTGCATCTACCCACATCCGTCCTGCTGGCGGGGCCAGGCGTGGCACAGCCGCGGTGCGCGTACCTGGTTAACGTAGTTTACTAGGTGAGTACTGTCGTGGGGGCGGGATTCTTGATTCCGCAGCGGGTAACGGGATGCGAGACTGCGCATGAGGCCGACTACTTGACCAACGACCGGGCGATGACTTCGCGTTGAACCTCAGTGGCTCCTTCGCCGAGTCGTTTGACGCGCAGGTCGCGAAACCAGCGTTCCAAGGGAAGCTCGGTGGAGATGCCGAGGGCACCGTGGATCTGGATGCATCGGTCGAGCACCTTGTAGGCGGCCTCCGTGCCGTACATCTTGGCGACCGAGGCGTCGACGCGGACGTGGCGGCCGAGGTCGGCGTTCCATGCTGCCTGGTACATCAACAGCCGGGCCGCGCGCAGCTCCACTTCACTGTCGACGAGCATCCATTGAATCCCCTGTTTGTCGGCGAGCCGGCCGCCGAACACGTTGCGGTCCTTTGCCCATTGGCACGCCATGTCGAGGGCCGACTGCGCGATGCCGATCGGGCCCGCCGCATAGACGATCCGGCCGTGCACCAGGAAGTCGCTGGCCAGCGCGAAGCCCTGCCCTTCTGCGCCGACCAGACGTTCGGCCGGTACCCGTACCGTGTCAAAGTGCAGTTCGTACGGGTCGAAGGAGGCCATGACCGGGATGCGGTTGAAAGTGACTCCTGCGGTGCCCTTCTCGAGGATGAAGGCCGAGATTCCATTGCGACCCTCGCCGGTGCGTGCGTAGACGACCCCCCAGTCGGCATCGGGCGCATGCGAGATCCACATCTTGGAGCCGTTGAGCACGTAGTGGTCGCCGTCCCGGACCGCCTTCAGCTGGATGGCCCGCGCGGGATCGGATCCGCCCGAGGCCTCGGTGATCGCGGTGTAGGCCTTGGTCATCGTCCCGTCGATGATTGGCTGGGCGTACTTTGCGAATTGCTCGGGAGACGCTTTGAACATGAGGTTAGGCGGGTTGCCCCCGAACGCGCCGAGGGCCGGAAAGAAGGCCCCCATCCGGCATTTCGCGGCTTCCTCGGCCACCACGACTTGGCCGAGCACACCCAGTCCGGCACCGCCATACTCTTCTGGTGTCTGCAACGCCCACAGTCCCAGCTCGCGCGCCTTTGCCTGCAATGCGACCAACTGCTCGCGCGGGAGTCCGACGGTATCGTGGTCCAGCTTTTCCTCGGCTGGATGCACGTGGGCATCCATGAAGCTGCGCACGGTGTCGCGGAGCAGCACGAGCTCGTCTGGCAGCTCCCAGGCGCCGATCGTCATGTTCTACTTTCGTTTTCAGACGCTCAACCGAGCGTGAACGGATCGCGGGTTGCTCCGGAGAGCTCCACCCAGACCGCCTTGGTCTCCGTGAAGTCCTTTACGGCGTCGAGGCCGTTCTCCCGGCCGATGCCGCTGCATCCGATGCCCCCGAACGGGACATGCGGGGCGACAACGCGATACGCATTGACCCACACGGTCCCTGCTCGCAGCTGTGCGGCGACCCGGTGTGCTCGATGGACGTCTTTGGTCCACACGCCGGCGGCCAACCCAAACTCGGTGGCGTTCGCCGCAGCGACGGCGTCGTCTTCGTCGGCGAAGGTCATCACCGCGAGCACGGGTCCGAAGACCTCCTCGGTGACCGCCCGCATGGAGCAGTCGACATTTGTCAGCACCGTCGGCTTGACGAAGAAGCCTCCAAGCTCGCTTGCCGGCTCACCTCCGTAGGCCACCGTGGCACCCTGTTCGCGGGCAGAAATGAAGTGCGACAGCACTTTCTCGTACTGCGGCTGATTGGATACCGGACCCATCTCGGTTGCCGGGTCCTTCGGATCTCCGAGCTTGATGGTTGCGGCGCGGGCGACGATGCGCTCCACCAGTGCATCGGCAACGCTCTCGTGCACAAGCAAGCGTGAGCCCGCCAGGCAGGTCTGACCGGTGGCCGCGAATACGCCGGCGATCACGCCGTTGGCGGCCGCGTCCAAGTCGGCGTCGTCAAACACCACCTGGGCAGACTTGCCGCCCAACTCCAGCGTGAAGCGGGTCATGTTGGCGATCGCAGCCTTGCCAACGTGAATACCGGTGGCCGTCGATCCGGTGAACGCGATCTTGTCCACACCGGGATGGGAGGCAAGCGCGGCACCGGTCTCCGGGCCCCAACCGGTGACGACGTTGATCACGCCGGGCGGAAAACCAGCCTCGGCGAACAGCTTTGCGAAAGCCAGGGTGGACGTCGGTGTGTGGTCGCTGGGCTTGACGACGAACGTGCACCCGGCCGCCAGCCCGGCGGCGAGCTTCCACGTGAGCAGTAAAAGCGGCGAGTTCCACGGGGTGATCGCACCGACCACGCCGACCGGCTCGTGGCGGGTGTATACGAAGAAGTTGGGCTTGTCGACGGGCACGACCTCGCCTTGGAGCTTGTCGGCCAGCCCGGCGTAGTAGAAGTAGTAATCCGGCAATGCGTTCATCTGCCCGACCATCTCGCGGGTCAGCTTGCCGCCATCGCGGACCTCCAAGTCGGCTAGGTTCGCCGCCTCACGCGCGATGACTTCGCCCAACCGCCACAACAGCTTTCCCCGAGCCGTGGCGGTCAACTGTCCCCATGGCCCGTCCAGCGCCGTACGTGCGGCGGCCACGGCACGGTCGACGTCCGCTGCACCGCCGTCGGGCACACGTGCCCACGGCAGTGCTGTGTACGGATCGATGCTGTCGTACGTGAGGCCCGATTCTGCCGCGACTGACTCGCCTCCGATCAACAGATCAAAGTGCAGCAGTTGCTCAGTCGCGGTGTCGGTCATCTCGCCCATCTCCTCATCGGGTGCGCGGTGCTTTCTTGTTGGCGCGGGAGTCGGTCCGCCCTGCGCCGGCGTTGCCCAGATCCGTGTAGAACTTGCCGTGGCGTGCAGCGGTGCTGGGCGGCAGGTCGCGGGCCTCCCACATGGCTCGGACCGTACCCTGAACTCCGAGGGGGCGACGAGCAGCGATCTCACCTGCCAATTCGTTTGCACGCGAACGCAAATGATCGTCAGGAACCACTTCGGTCACAATGCCTATCCGCAGCGCCGTCTGTGCTGACAGCCGTTCCTCGCTGCCGAGCAGGGCCCACCGCATCACCTCGCCGTAGGGCACGCCGAGCGCTAACATGCCCATCGGTTCCAGCGCGGAAACAATCCCGGCATTGGCATGTGGATCGAAGAAGGTTGCCGTCTCGCTACAGATCGCGAAGTCGCATTCGTTGACGAAGTACATCGCACCGCCTGCCACGATGCCGTGCAGCGCGGCGATCACCGGCTTCCACACCCGGTGAGCTTTGGGTCCCAGCAACTCACCCGGGTCTTCCTGGTTGAAGATCAGTTTGTGTGTCCACCAGGTCCCTTCGGACACATCAATTCCGGTGCAGAACGCCCGGTCGCCGTTGGCGCGCAGCACGGCGACATGGATGTCGTCGTCGTCGCGCACCCGTGCCCATACCGCGGCCAACTCATCTGCCATCTGCTCGGTGAAGCTGTTCAGCCGATCGGGTCGGTTCAACGACACCGTGGCCACGTGATCGGACACGTCGAACTCGATGGTTTGCAAAGGCTGCAGGTCAGTCACGGGCCGAGCCTACCTGTATAACTTGGTTAGCGATCTCCCGTTTGAGAATCTTCCCGGCCGGGCCGAGGGGGAACTCCTCGACGTACTCGAAACGCCGCGGTTGCTTGTAGCCCGCCAACTCAGCGCGGCACAGCGCGGTGAGCTCGCGACTGAGCTCGTCGTGATCGTTGACGTCGGATTTCGCGATGACGACGGCCACCGGGGTCTCGCCCCATTCCGGATCCGGCACGCCGACGACCGCGACCATGTCCACCCCGGTGTGTTGCGCGATGACGCGCTCGATTTCAGCAGGGTAGACATTGAAGCCTCCCGAAATGATGAGGTCGGTCTTTCGTCCCGTGATGTGCAGATAATTGTCCGCATCCAAGTAGCCCAGGTCACCGCTGCGTAATCCGTCCGGCCGGAAGGTCTGTGCGGTCTGCTCAGGTCGATTCCAGTAGCCGATCGCGTTGGCGGGGCTGACGATCACTATCTCGCCAACCTCACCAGTGGCGACATCTCGACCGTCGGGATCGACTACGCGGATTGCACACATAGGTGTTTCCTGACCGCACGAGGTGGCGATCGACGTCCGGCCGGCCACGATGTCGCGGTGGTCCTGCGGAGTGAGAATGGTTGCCTGCCCGCCGCATTCGGTCAGTCCGTACCGTTGCTGAAGGTCGCAGCCGAGCAACTCCATGGCCTTGCGCGCGAGGCCTGGCGGCACGGGCGCGGAACCGTAGGAGATCCGACGCAGGGTCGAGACGTCCCGCGGGGGACCGTCTTCCAGAATCGCCAACGTGCGATGCAGCATGGTCGGGATGAAGGTCGTGAAGGTGATTGCGCTACGTTCGATCTCGTCGATCACCGCCTGCGGGTCGAAGCGTTGGTGGATCACCATGGTCTGGCCCAGGTAAAGCCAGGACACCGTGCGAACCATGCCGCCCGCGGTGAAGAACGGCGTAGTGGCCAACATGACGTCGGACCGATTGGCCTCCGTCACCAGGTTGGTGTCCGCCGCCTGGTAGAGCAGCCCTCGGTGGGTGTGCATCACGCCCTTAGCGCGACCGGTGGTTCCGCTGGTGTATAGGATGACCGCGACGTCGTCCGGCGACACGTCGGGCTGCGTCGCGGTGGGATCGGCTGCCGCCAGAGATGATTCGTACTCGGGACCAATGGTCAAAACCAGGCTGAGTCCGGTCAGTTCGCCGTGGAACTTATCGAGGTGATCCGCGTGGACGATCACAGCGCACGCGCCGCAGTCGTCGCGGGCGTGGGCGACTTCGTCGGGTGCCAGCCGGATGTTGACCGGCACGGCGATCAGACCGGCTTTGGCCAGCCCGAACGAGATCTCAGGCCACTCGATGCAGTTGCGCGCAATCACCATCACGCGGTCCCCGGGTTCCAACCCTCGCCCGGCGAGGTAGCCGGCGAGCCGGCTGGCCCGCTCGTTGACCTGAGCCCAGGTGTGCACCCGGTCGGCGTCGACGAGGGCCCGCTTCTGAGGGTAGCGGCGCGCGTTGTTGGTGGCGATGTCTCCGATGAGCATCAGATCACTGCCGTCATATCAGAAAGGCCAATGTCTCGACCGGGCCGCCTGCGTCGATCAGTTGCACGATCTTGCGGACCAGCCGTGGACCGTCCGGCGTTCGTCGGATGGTGTGTCTGACTCGGCCGGCCCAGAAGCGTTGGCGGATACGGTATTCGAAGAGTGCGAAGTTTGACTCGACGGTGACGGAATCGGCGTCCTGTTCGACCACCTCGCTGTTGGAAACGACGCGCCGCATGACCGACGGCGGGGTCTGGGAGTGCCGATTACCGGTGTTGAGTTGAGCCACCCGGCTCTTGATCCGCCGCCGGTTGTCGTTGATGTAGGCCAGGGTCGTTCGCGGATCGTCGTCGGGATGCATCGGGACCCGGTATTCGACGCTGTCGTCGTCATCGGCCCACAGCGATTCCCAGTCGGAGTAGCGGCCTTCGTCGGCCAGCCGCGCCTCCAGGTAGAGGAAAGACAGGATCTCGGGATCCGGAACCGGCCGCAGCGCGGGACGGGTCTGCGGTTCTGAGTTGACGCTCACGCTCTCTCTCCTCCACCAACCACGGCGGCCCACTGCGAATAGAAGCCTCGCTGCGGCGTCTCGGCGCTCTTGTCCCGGTTGATGATTCCGCTGTCGTCGGTGATGTCTTGCTCCACTCCGCGCGCCAGCACCAGCCATTCCGGCAATTCGGCAGCAAGCCCCGCCTGATTGCGCATGCCGATCTCACCGTCGTCGGCGATCAGGAACCCCGCCGGACCCATTGCCCCCTCCGAACGTCGCAGCGTGCGCTCGTTCAACTCGTCCTGACCCGGGATCAGCACCGCGGTGGTGTAGGCGACGGTACGGTCGGGCGCCTGTGGCTCGACGAACATGACGTTCATCTCCGCCAAGAACAGGTTTGGCCAAATCAAGGTGTGGGGTGGCCCCACAACTAGCGCGTCGTGCGCCTGTTCGGGACCGTAGGCCTTTTCCAATGAGTCGACGTAGGAAACGAGCTTCGCTCGGGGGATCCGACCGTACCAAACGAATTCCTCATCGAGCTTGCGGTATTCGTCGCTGTAGTCGATCTCGGAGTGCCCGTCTCCGAGGTCGCGGACCAGCACATCGACCTTGGTTGGAACGTGGGACACCTTTGCGGGCTTGATCGCGTCGTACACCGAGGCGTGCGTGAACAGCGCGTGGTAGCCGTCGACGTTGTTCTCCACCACCATCTTCCAGTTTGCGTGGTGCAAGTGCTTCATCCAGTTGGCCCGCAGGTCGATCTCGCGACTCGGCGATAGGTTGAGCAGGCGGTCGATGGCGTGTGTCGCGTTGCCGAGGTGTTCGCGCAACGAGATACCTTCGGCAGCCAGGGAAGCAAAGACGAAACCGCCATAGCTGTCGACCCGCGGTGCCTGGGCAAGACCCAGTTCGGAGCGGATAGAATTGAACGCTTCCCCGTAGCCTTCTCGCATCGGAACGCCTTGCAGCGCACCGGTGTTGTTGAAGGTCCAGCCGTGGTAGGGGCACCGGAACGAGTTGGCGTTGCCCTTCTCGGCGTTACACAGCTTGTTGGCGCGGTGTGTGCACCGGTTGAGCACCACCCGAACGATGTCGTCCTTGCCGCGCACCACGACGACCGGGTCGTTGCCAATCATCCGAGTGAGGTAGTCGCCTCGTTCGCTCACCTCGCTCTCGTGCGCCACGAAGACCCATCCGGTCTTGAAGATGGTGTCCATCTCGCGACGGAAGATTTCGGCCGACGTGTAGACCGAGCCGTGCACCCGGTCACTTCGGACGATCTTGCTGACGTCGAATTCGTCTAGCGGCGGGGATGATTCGAGTGTGGTCACTCATCCTCCAGATTGTTGATGGCTGGTATGGCGACATCGCCGAGTCGGCGAAAGCCGATGCGCACGGTACTGCCGATGATCGGGATCGTGTCCGTGGGGAGTGTGGTGGTCATCACCAGGCGGTGCCCGCTGGTCAATTCGACGTCGACGATGGGGTACGGGCTTTTCGTGCGCACCAACCCGGGCTCGCGGCGGTGCATCAATGTGGCGGTGTGGACGGTGCCGCACAGTTCCACTGTGCGCCAGAGGCATTCCGCAGATCCGCAGCAGTCGCAGACTTCCTGCTCGAGTTCGAGGGGCTGAGCGCATACCGCGCAGAAGGGTAGGGCGAGCTCACCGCGATTCGCCGCCAGATACAGCGGCTGCAGCCGATCATCCGCGGCCGCGGGGGCTAGCGAAGCGTCGAGCAACCAGTCTTCGAATGCCTGCTCGGTCGGTTCGGTCACGGGGATCATGCGGCCCGCTCCAATACCAGCGCAGCGTGGTGGTCGAGGCGACCGCCGATACCGCCGACCAGTGCGACCGTTGCGGCCGGAACTTGCCGGTCGCCGCCGGTGCCGCGGAGCTGGATCACCGCTTCGGCCAGCGGCGTCATGCCCTGTAGGTAGAAGCCGGACAGCTGCCCACCGCCGGTGTTGGTCGGCAGGGTGCCCCCAGGTCCGGTCAGACCGTCGCGCACGAAGACGCCGGCGGGCATTTCGCCGGTGAGCCGGTACTCGTCGAGTAGTACCAGGGTCACGATCGAGAAGGGGTCGTAGAGCTGCGCAACGTCGAGGTCCGACCGCTTCATACCGGCCTGCTCGAGCGCGTCGTCCACTGCCCGACCACCGCCCCCGAACCAGGACTCAGCTCCCGCGCGCCTGCGCCGCACCGGATGGTGCCGCCCAGTGCCGCGCACGCGAAGCCGTTGACTACCGACATGAGGACGGCCAGTCAGCACAATCGCGACCGCTCCGTTCACGGGCCGCGCACAGTCCAGTAACCGCAATGGCTCAGCGATCATCGGGCTCGCGTCGTAGCCGGCGTCGTCGAGCGGTTCCCTGTTGACCGCATCGGGATTGCCGTGCGCCCAGGTGCGCGCCGTGGTGGCCACCGAGCGCAGCGCGTCGGTGCCGGTGCCGGTCACGTGCAGCCACCGTTGGGTCAGCAGCGCGTACGTCGGCACCGACCCGAGTAGTCCTGAAGCACGCTCCAACCCGCGCAGGCCGGAGTTGCCGCCACTCTGGGCGTAGGTCGACCCGGCGCCTTTACCCGCCACCAGCGGTGCGTCGGCAAAGACGCACAACACGGTGGAGGCCTCACCCGCGGTGATGGCCTGGCGGGCGCGCTGCACCATCGCAATGGTGGTGGCGCCCTTGATCTCGACATGCTCGAGTAGGCGTAGGTCCGCGAAACCGCCTTGCGCGGCGAAACCGACACCCAGCCGGTCCGGGCGAACGCCCTGCGAGGAGCCGACCAGGATTCCGTCGACATCGGCACGTCCGATTCCGGCGTCGGCGATTGCGACCGTGCTCGCTTCGGCGGCCAATTCGAGTGGAGAGGCACCGGGCCGAAGCGACATCTCGGTCATGCCCAACCCGACCAGGTCGACATCCGGAGTGGTCACTGCTGTTTCTTCGGTCGACGTTCGCCGCGATAGTTGCCCACGCGCAGCCATTCCTCGCGGTCTTCCGGCGCGGCCAAGGTGAAGCTGGCCAACTCCAGCGGACACAGAAATATGTGCTCGCCACCCTCGAGGTTCTCGACGAGCAAGCGCGGACCGTTGCCGCTGCTGTCCAACGACACCCGTACGGCCGCGAACTCGTTCACCAGCTCGGCGAGCACGCGACGTCGCGACGGAGTGTCCATCCGCCCAGTTTTACCGCATATGACTGTCAGAATCAATGGACTTTTGCAAAGTTGCCACCACCCCGTAGGAGATCTGCAGACTGGCATAACTGTTTGTCTACATGCGAACATATGGTTTGTGCGACGATGCCTGGACGTGTCGGACCCAGTGGCGTAAGTTGACATTGCTGTCAGAAATGTGGTGAGAAGGGCGACATGAGCCAATCGCAGGCACCGGCGACCGACGCCGACGGCGTCACCCGCTTGAACACCGAGAACTACCGCAGTCTCTGGATGTATCTCAAGGAACTGGAATTCCGGCAGGGCTTCATCGAGATACCGGTGAACGGCGCGGTCGTCCGCACGCGATACGTGGAGGCCGGGAGCCCGGACCGGCCGCATGCGATCCTGCTGCACGGCACGGGTGGGCACTGGGAGACGTTCGCACCCAATCTCGCCGCCCTCTCTGCGCACTTCCATTGCGTCGCCATCGACATGGTTGGGAACGGGTTCTCCGACAAGCCCGACTACGACTACGAGATCGCGGTCTACGTCGAACACGTGTTGGGCGTGATGGACCACTTCGGCATGACATCGGCCAACTTCGTCGCCATGTCGCTGGGTGCGTTCGTGGCATCCGCGATGGCCGTCGGTCACCCCGACCGCGTCGGAAAGGTCATCCTGATGTCGCCGGCAGGCCGGGAGGCGTCGGCGTCGAACATGGCCCGCATCCGGGCGGAACGAACCAAGGCGGTCAACGAACCGACGTGGGAGTCGCTGCACGCCGTCTTCGCCCATCTGATCGCCGACGAGAGCAACCGGCTGCCCGATCTGATCGGCTTGCGCCAGGCCGTCTACCGACGCGAGGACACCCGCAACACGATCGACCGTCTGCTGATCCTTCAGGACGAGAAAGTGCGGCACCGGAATCTGATTCCCGACGACGGGTGGCGTGGCATCACCGCTCCCGTGATGATCGTCGCTTCCGGTAAGGATCACGGCGTGTATCAGGAGACCGCCCGCACGATCGCTGACCTCATTCCGAATTCCGAGGTGTTCGAAATGCCCGCGGTGCGGCATTGGCCGCACTTCGAGGATCCCGAGTCGTTCAATGCGGCGGCGGTCGAGTTCCTGACGCGATCATGACCAGGCCGGCCGAGGGCGAGCTCGCGGATATTGCTCGTCGGCTGTACGAGGCCGAGCAGAACCGCACGCCGATCCGGCAGTTGTCGCTGGACTATCCCGACATGACGATCGAGGACGCCTACGCGGTCCAACGGGCGCTCGTCGCGCTGAAGGTCGCCGACGGTCGAGAAGTCAAGGGCCGCAAGATCGGTTTGACGTCGAAGGTGATGCAGCGTGCGGTGTCGATCAACGAGCCCGACTACGGCGCGCTGTTCGACGACATGTTTGTCGAGGACGGGGGCCGCGTACCGCTAGGGAGATTCATTCGGCCGCGCGTCGAAGTGGAGCTCGCGTTCGTCCTCGGTGAGGAGCTCAGCGGGCCGGGGGTCACGCTGTTCGACGTGTTGCGGGCCACCGAGTTCGTCACTCCCGCACTCGAGATACTCGATGCGAGGGTGCAGATGTCGGATCCCGAGACCGGTCACCTTCGCACGATCATCGACACCATTGCTGATAATGCGGCCGACGCTGGTCTGGTTCTGGGCGGGCGCGTGGTGCGGCCGCTGGACGTGGACCTGCGCTGGGTGGCGGCGCTGCTGCTGCGCAACGGTTCGATCGAGGAGTCCGGGGTGGCAGCCGCGGTGCTCAACCATCCCGGAAATGGTGTCGCGTGGTTGGCGAATCGGCTTGCTCCACATGGGGTTTCGCTGAAACGTGGCGAGGTGATCCTGTCCGGGTCGTTCACCAAGCCGGTGTTCGCCGAGCCGGGGGATACCTTTGTGGGCGATTACGGGCCGCTGGGCACGGTTTCCGTCGCGTTCGATGGCGAGGCATCGTGACGAACAGGTGGACTGGGCGGATCGGAGCCGGAGCGCCGCGTTTCGGGATGTGGCTGGCGTCGGGCAGCGGCTACGTCTCCGAGATCTGCGCGGGGTCTGGAATCGATTGGGTGCTGCTGGATCAGGAGCACGCGCCCAACGATATACGCACCATTCTCGAGCAGTTGCAAGTGCTTTCCGGGTACCCGGACGTCGATGTGCTTGTGCGACCGCCGTCCGCCGACCCCGTGTTCATCAAGAGGTTGCTCGACGTCGGCGCGCAGAACCTGATCGTCCCCATGATCGACGACGTGGCTGAAGCCGAAGCGGCGGTGGCGGCCACCCGCTACCCACCGGCCGGCATCCGCGGCGTCGGCAGCGCGCTGGCCCGCGCCTCGCGATGGAACCGGATATCGGACTACCTCGCGACCGCTGATGCCTCGGTATCGCTGACTGTTCAGGTGGAGTCGATGGCCGGGCTGGAACATCTGGGCGACATCGCAGAAGTCGACGGGGTCGACTCGGTGTTCATCGGCCCCGCCGACCTGGCGGCGTCGATGGGCAAGCTCGGGCAGCCAGAGCATCCAGATGTGGTGAGCACCATCGAAACTGCCCTGTCGACCATCGTGGACCATGGCAAGGCGGCAGGGGTCAACGCGTTCAATGAGGTTGTCGCGAGGCGTTATATCGCGGCGGGCGCGAGCTTCGTGTTGGTCGGAGCCGACGTCGCATTGCTGGCGCGCGGAGCCGAAAAATTGGTCGACGAGTACAAGGGGCCGTCGTGATCGCATTGATTCTGACTTGGGCGTCACCCATAGGAACACCAAATCCGCACCGTGAAGCGCTATTCCCCGATGTGCTGAACCAGAAGCACTTTATTTCTGACTCCTATGTCACCTATAGTTCGTAATTATGGATCTCGACTTCACGCCTGACCAGCTCGAGTTCCGCGATCGGGTCCGGACCTGGCTCGACGAGAACAAGCCGTCCGAGCCGCGCCCTCGCGACGATGCAGGTATCCGCGAATACGACCTGTCGTGGCAGCACACGCAATGGGAGGGCGGCTGGGCGGGCATCGCGTGGCCGGAGGAATACGGCGGCCAGGGCCTGTCGCTGATGCAGCAGCTGATCTGGTACGAGGAGTACGCGGCCAGGGGTTTCCCTGGCATCGACGCGTGCTTCGTGGGGAACTCGCACGCCGGACCGACGCTGATCACCAGGGCCACTGACGAGCAGAAGTCGCTTCACCTGCCGAAAATCCTTCGGGGTGAGGCGATATGGTGTCAGGGATTCTCTGAACCCGATGCCGGGTCCGACCTCGCCGCCCTACGCACCAGGGCGGTCATCGACGGGGAGCACCTGGTGGTGTCGGGGCAGAAGCTGTGGACCAGCTTCGCCACCGTCGCCGATTACCAGGAACTGCTGGTGCGGACCGACAACACCGGGAGCAAGCACAAGGGCATCACCTGGGTGATCTGTGACATGAGCACCCCGGGCATCGACATCCGACCCATCGAGACCATCGAGGGCGGGTCGGAGTTCTGCGAGGTGTTCTACGACGATGTCCGCATTCCGCTGTCGAACGTCGTCGGCGACGTCGGCGAGGGCTGGTCGGTCGCGATGGCCACACTGTCTTTTGAACGAGGCACCGCGTTCACCGCCAACCAGGTGCGATTGGCCAAGATCATCGAGGATCTCATCGACTACGCCCGTGACCACGTAGGTCCGGACGGCCGCAGACCCGCGATCGCAGACGACGAGATCGCGCGCCGACTCGCGAGAGCCCGCGCTGCGGTGGCCAGCCTGAGGGCGCTCACCTACACCAACATCTGCGAAGCCATGAAAACGGAAACACCCGGACCGCGTGGTTCGATCGTCAAGCTGATGTACGCCGAATTGGCCAAGGAGATCGGCAAATTGGCGATGGATGTCCTCGGTCCCGCCTCGATCCGGCACTCGTCGCGCTGGGATGACGACGGCTGGGCCGGTTACTACTACTACAGCTTCTCGCAGGCGATCGGAGGGGGTACGTCGGAGATCCAACGCAACATCGTCGGTGAACGCGTGCTCGGACTGCCGCGATGAACCGCCACGTCAGGAGATGGCCGTGAACCTGCTGCCGGGAATCGAACAACTCGAGATCACCTCAGCAGCAGGTGATTTCCTCGCCGAACGACTGCCGATCGAGCGGATCCGCGCCGAACGCGGCGCGGAAATCTCGGTATCGCAACAGCTCTGGCGCGAAGGTGCCGAGATGGGTCTGCTCACCCTCGGCCTTGACGAGGAGTCCGGCGGATCGGGCCGACCCTTCGATGACGAGGTGCTGCTCTTCATCGAATTGGGCAAACGACTCGCCCCGGGCCCGTTTCTTGCCTGCACCCTGGCCGCGCGGGTGGCAGCACGCTGTGGTGACGCGGCGCTGGCAGAACAGATCGGCTCAGGGCGTGCCCTGGTCGCGCTCGCCGTGTTGCGTGGTGACGGCGAGGTCCGGCCCGTCAAGGGCACCTTCGACTTGTTCGAACCGGTGGGCGCTTCGTATGCGCTTGTCGTCGCTCGCGACGGGGCCGCTCTCGTCGACATCGATGACCTGGGCACGTCGACTCGCGTGGAGTCAACTGACCCGGGTACTCGAATCGCCTCTGTCACAGTCGAGTCTGCCGAGCCACTTCATTGGCTACCCGCGAACAACGAGTGGATCTGGGCACGTGCCACGGTGCTTTCGGCGGCCTATCTGACCGGCTTGGCTGCAGCCTCGGCAGCCGCCGCGGTCGAACACGCCAAGACCCGGGAGCAGTTCGGGAAGCCGATCGGTGTGCACCAGGCTATCAAGCACACATGCGTCGACATGGAGATCGCGGCCGAAGCCGCCCAGGCTCAGACGTTGTTCGCCGCCATCGCGTTGGCAGGGGGACGCGCCGATGCCTTGCTCCAAGTGCTCTCGGCCGCGACGGTGGCAGGGTCGGCAGCCGTCGACAACGCTGCTGCGGGCATCCACGTGTTCGGCGGGATGGGCTACACCTTCGAGAACGATATGCATCTTTATCTCAAACGCGCTCACGTGTTTCGCCACTTCTTCGGTGAACCGACCGAATTACTCGCCGAGTTGCTCGCCCAGGACCGCGCACAGTGACCGGCGCCGTCGCGATCGCGGGTGTCGCGCTGTCGGACGTCGGCCGTGTCGACGACAAGGGGCCGTACGAGTTGATCGCCCAGGCCAGTCGCCGGGCACTCGCTGACGCCGGCCTGACTCCGGCCGACATCGACGGCCTGGCGTCCACAGGTCAGGGCACCTTGCCCCCGGCGGACGTCGGCGAGTATCTCGGGCTGCGCCCCCGTTGGATCGACTCGACAGCGGTCGGCGGCGCATCGTGGGAGGTGATGGCTGCACATGCGGCCGACGCGATCGCTGCTGGGCATGCCGACGTGGTGCTGCTGACGTACGGGTCGACGGCGCGCTCCGATCTGCGAAAGGGTTTGCGGGGCGCCAATATCAACTGGGGCGCCAGAGGGCCGCTGCAATGGGAGGCGCCCTACGGGCACACCCTGATCTCCAAGTACGCGATGGCCGCACGACGCCACATGCATGTCTATGGCACCACGATCGAGCAACTCGCCGAGGTAGCGGTGTCCGCGCGGTTCAACGCGGCCGACAACAGCGAGGCGTACTACCGCGACCCCATTACCGTCGATGATGTGCTCGCCGGTCCGATGATCGCCGACCCATTTACCAAGTTGCACTGCTGCATTCGCAGCGACGGCGGAGCGGCCGTCGTCCTGGTCGGCGCGGAGCGCGCAAAAGACTTGCGTAGCAAGCCGGTCTGGGTGCTCGGCTCGGGGGAGACGACCTCGCACATGCTCACCTCCCAATGGGACGATCTCACCGTCGGCCCGGCATCGGTCAGCGGACCTGTCGCCTTCGCGAGGGCCGGCGTTTCCCCATCCGACGTCGATGTCGCCGAACTCTACGACGCGTTCACCTACATGCTGTTGCTCACTCTCGAGGATCTCGGCTTCTGCCCGAAGGGGGAGGGCGGTGCGTTCGTCGACCAGGGTGCGCTGCGGCTCGGCGGCGACCTCCCCACCAACACGGACGGCGGTGGACTCTCGGCCTGCCACCCGGGCCAGCGAGGTCTGTTCCTGTTGGTCGAGGCGGCACGGCAATTGCGCGGCGAATGCGGGCCACGGCAGGTACCCGATGCCCGAATCGCCTGCGTCAGCGGCACCGGCGGCTGGTTCTGCTCGAGTGGCACGATGATCCTCGGCGCCGAGGAGCCGTAGGTGGCGCACGCACCGCTGAATTCCGATGTCGCCGAAACCCGGGCGATGTTGGAAAGTGCGGCCGCCACCCATGGAGACATCGAGGCCTACGTCGAGCCGGACGGGCGAATCACCTTCGCGGAGTGGATCGGTCGAGCGCGAAGCGTTGCTGTCCAGTTTGCCGAGTGCGGGATCGGCAAGGGCGATGTGGTGGCGCTATGGCTGCCCTCGGGCATCGACTACGCGACGTGCTACGCCGCGGCGGCGATGATCGGTGCGATCACCACAGGACTGAATCCGCGGCTGGGCCCGCGCGAGCTCGAATCCATTCTGCAGCAAGCTGATCCGACGTTGATCGTCGCCGACGACCGACTCGGTGCGCTACCCGGTGGGGGCCGCCGGGCGTTGTCGAGGACGTCGCTGAGCACAAGCAGCTCGGAATCGACACTCCCTGAGGTTGACTTGACCAGGCGCGATCCAGTTGCTCTCGTCTTCACCAGCGGGACTACGGGGACGCCGAAAGGTGCAGTGTACGACGCCGACCGGCTCGCAGCGGGTGCGGCCGCGGCGGGCGTCATGAGCGCCCCCTATGACCGACGCTTGACATCCACCCCGTTCGCCCACGCCGGTTATATGTTCAAACTCTGGGATCAATTGGTCTGGGGCAGCACGCTGGTGGTACCGGCGACACCCTGGTCGGCGCAGGGCATGTTTGATGTCCTCCGTGCAGAGCGGGTTACCGTGGCAGGTGCCGTTCCGACCCAATGGGCCAAGCTGCTCGACGTTGACGGGGTGAAGCCAAGCGCGTTGCCGCACTTGCGGATCGGGATCGCAGCCACGGCGCCGGCGGCGCCCGAACTGATCCGACGGGTCGCCGACCGGGTCGGTGTTCCGCTGGTCGTGCGGTATGCGATGACGGAATGTCCGACCATATGCGGCACTGAACCGGGTGATCCCCCGGAAGTGCAGTTCCGCACCGTCGGCCGGCCCGCGGCGGGGACGGATGTCCGCATCGCCCGCGATGGGGTCGTCGAGGTGAACGGGCCCTGCGTTATGCGTGGCTACTGGCGCAACCCGGAACTGACCGCCGAGGTGTTGCGGGAAGGCTGGCTGCGCACCGGCGACATCGGCGTGCTCGGCGACGACGGCAACCTCACGCTCGTGGGTCGTCAGGGCGATATGTACATCCGGGGCGGCTACAACATCCACCCCGGCGAGGTCGAGCGGACGCTCGCCGGGCATCCCGGCGTGAAACAGGCTGCCGTGTTAGGTCGTTCCGCGCCGGTGATTGGGGAACTCGGCGTCGCGTGCGTAGTGCCATCGGACGGAACCGCGCCCCCTACGCTGGCCGAGCTTCGCGCGTACGTCACGAGCGAACTCGCCGACTACAAGGCCCCCGACGAACTACTCATCGTCGATGAGCTGCCGCTGACGGCCATGCTCAAGCCGGACCGGCTGGCCTTGCGTGAACTGATCATTGAGCGCGACAGCGACATTCAACGTCGAGGGCAGAAGCACAGCGACCGGGAAATGTCACAACAACCGACAAGAGGATAGGAATGACAACCATGGGCAGACACGACGGACACGTAGCCTTCATCACCGGCGTTGCGCGGGGTCAAGGCCGCGCTCACGCTGTCCGGCTCGCCTCCGAAGGCGCCGACATCGTGGCGGTGGACATCTGTCACGACATCGATTCGATGGACTACCCCAACGCCACGCCCGACGAACTCGACGAAACCATCAAGCTCGTCGAGAACGAGGGCAGACGAATCATCGCCCATCGGGCCGATGTCCGCGATGCCGACGCGCTGCAGCAGGTCGTTGACGAGGGTGTCCGTGAGTTCGGCCGGCTGGACATCGTGATCGCCAACGCCGGCATCATCCGCCTCGGTGGCGACGGGGACCGCCGCCAGATCTTCCGAGATATCGTCGACGTGAACTTGGTCGGGGTGTGGAACACGGTCGAGGCGGCGCTGCCCGCGCTCATCGATGGCGGCCGTGGCGGGTCTATCGTGCTGACGAGTTCCAGCGCCGGCCTTAAAGGCACCGGCACCGACCGGGTCGGCGGGCAGGCGTACACCGCTGCCAAGCGCGGGCTCGTGGGCCTGATGCAGGTGTGGGCGAACGAGTTGGCGCAGTACTGGATTCGGGTGAACACGATTCACCCCACCGGGGTGGCGACCGGCATGGTGATGAACGAAACGATGGGGAAGCTGGTTGAGTCGGGCGACGTGGCGATTGCGGCCATGCAGAACGCCTTGCCGATCCAGATCCTGATGCCCGAGGACATCGCCGGAGCGGTGGCATGGCTGACGTCCGACGAGGCGAAGTTCATCACTGGAGTGGCCTGGCCACTGGACGCCGGATTCGCGGTGCGCTGAAACCGTCGCGCGCCAGTAGCTCAGGGTTGATCCGGGCGCAACGCGATGAACAATCCCTCGGCTTCCGCGCACAGCGTGTCGCCGTGGCTCAGCTCAGCGCGAAGCAACCGCTTTCGGCCTTGCTCGCTGACGAACCATGCCCGCACCGTCAGTTCCTCGCCTACGGGTGTGATGGACCGGAAGTCGGTGTGCAGGTAGGCCGTTCGTGCTGGGGCGCGCTCCCCGCTGCTTGCCAGCCGGCCGAGTACCTCGTCGAACAGCAGCGGAATGGCGCCGCCGTGCACGGCTCCGCCCCCACCGAGGAAGTAGCGGCCGAACGTGACGACTCCGCTCACGCTCTCGTGGTCGCCCGCGACCGGAATGAAGTTCGGCGACATGGTCTGTCCGCGGCCAGGTAGGTCGAGTCTCCGGGCGAAGATCTGTCGGCGCTCGGACACTTGATCCTGCGCCAGGCGGTCGGTCCACGCCTTGAGGTCCGCCGCCAACTCCACGGTGGTCGCAGTCGCTGGAGCTGCGGCGGCCACGTTGTCGAGGAAGTCCCGCAGTGCGGCGATCATGTCGCCGTACTCGGCGCCGCCGCCCGGGCTGCGGACAGAGGGTTCCTGCCAACTCCGCATCGGTGGGAATCCACCCTGCGCGGCATCTTCGGTCATGTCGCCAGCCTCGTCATCATGGGCCAAGACTAATGCATTGACATTAATCTCGACCGCTGCGATGGTGGCGTGGCGTGCGTCACAACACGTCGCGACTCAGATCTGCCCGCACACCGTAGGGAGTGAATATGCCCGAAGCAGGAACGGCGTCGGACGGTCCGTTGGCCGGCCTCGTGGTCATTGACCTGTCCACGACGCTGCCCGGCGCTGAGGCGACTCAGTTCCTCGCCGATTGCGGCGCCGAGGTGATCATGGTGGAGCCACCCGACGGCAGCCCGCTGCGCGAACTCGCCAGCTGGCCTGCCCTGTTGCGGGGCAAGCGCAGCGTGACGTTGGACGTGCACGACGACGCCGGCCTCGAACGGTTGCGTGGACTGCTGCAGCGCGCCGACGTCATGGTGAACACCATGCGGCCCACCACCGCCGAGCGCCTTGGCCTGACCCACGACGCGCTGTCGACGCGCTACCCGCGACTCGTGGTGGCGACGATCACCGGCTGGGGTTCGACAGGCCCATTCCGGGACTACAAGGGCTGGGAGGCCCTGGTGATGGCCAAGACCGGCGTCATGCACGAAAAGCGAGGTCTTGCCCCACAACCCAGGCCGGCCTACATCACGTTTTCATACGCGGCGTGGGGTGCTGCGCACGCCGCTGTCCAGGGCGTACTCGCGGCGTTGCTCGAGCGTGAGACCAGCGGGCTGGGCCAGGTGGTCGAGACCAATCTGGTGACCGGCGTGGGATCTATGGACCCGTACAACTGGTTCTACGAGATGGTGCTCGAACGATATCCGGGTGCCTTCGAGCCAATGGACGCTGCCTACGACGACCAGGGCCGGCCCCAGGCCTACCTCATCTACGCGCTGCTGGTGTGTCCGACCAAGGACGGCAAATGGTTGCAGTTCGCGCAGGTGTCGCCCAAGTTGATGGGAGCCTGGCTTACCGAACTGGATCTGCTGGAAGAGCTCGCGGATCCGAAGTGGCAGGGCTTTCCCATGCTGCCGACACCCGAGCTGCGTACCCACTGGTGGGACATGATGATCGAGCGGGTAGGGGCCCGCACGCTCGCCGAGTGGCAAGAGGCCATGGCTGAGAACCTCGACCTCAGCGGCGAACTGTTCCGCACGCCGGAGCAATCGCTGGAGCATCCTCAAACCGTTCACGAAGGGCGGTCCGTCGTCGTGACCGATCCCGAACTCGGGCCGGTGCGGCAGCCGTCAACTCTGATTCACGCCGACGGTCGGGCGTTGACCGAGCTGAGGCCCGCTCCACGACTCGGTGAGCACAACGACGCATTGCTCGCGCATGACGCGGAGGAGGTCACTGCGGCTACGCAGCGGGTGGCAGCGGACGACCCACCTCTGAAGGGTGTGACGGTGCTGGAGTTCGGCAGCATGTTCGCCGGTCCGTACGGTGCGACGCTGTTGGCCGATCTGGGTGCCCGCGTGATCAAGGTCGAGCCGCTCGAAGGCGACAACATCAGGAATTTGGTGGCGTTCCCGGAAGCCGGTGGCGCAAAAGTGCTGCAAGGCAAGGAAAGTGTGGCCATCGACTTCACTAAGCCCGAGGGGCTCGAGCTGGTCTACGAACTCGCGAAACGGTCCGACATCGTGCTGCAGTGCTTCCGGGGGAAGGCGGCCGAGCGGGCGAAGATCGATGAGGCGTCGCTGCGGGCGGTGAATCCCGACCTGGCCTTCGTGACGACCTCGGGCTACGGGCTCGACGGACCGTTCGCGCACCGCGCGGCGTACGCGCCGTCCGTCGGCGCGGCATCAGGCCTATCCCTGATCGACAGCCATGACACCGGCGAGCCCCCCGCCGACCTCGATGACCTGCACCGCCGGGCGGTCAGACTCCACGCGGGCGGCACGGTCCCCGCCGTGCAGTCCGACGGTATCGCGGCGCATGGCGTCGCCTCGGCGCTGCTGGTCGCGTTGTACGCCAAGCGTCGCGGCAAGACGCTGACCAACGTGGTCACCACCATGCTCGGCACCGTCCAGCAGGCGATGATCCCCTACAACGCGAGCTACCCGTCGCGTCCGGCCGACCGTGCCTCCGACGACGAGTTCTTCGGGATGAATGCGCTCTACCGGATGTACCGCGCGGCCGACGGCTACGTCTTTCTGGCTGCGCCGTTGCCGCGCGAATGGCCCGCGCTCGCCAAGGCCATGTCGGCCTACGTCGACCTTCATGCCGACGAGCGATTCGCCGACACCGACGCCCGCGCTGCCCACGACGACGACCTGATCGCAGCGCTGACGCCGGTTTTCGCCACCAAGACCAAGCTGGAGTGGGAGCACGAACTGACTGCGCAGAACGTCGGATGCGTCGAGGTGGTGGAAGCCAACTCCGAGCTGGTGCTACAGACCGATCCGTACTTCGAGGCCGGCTACGCGGTCGACGCGGTCAGCCCCATCTTCGAGGAGCATCGGCGGCTCGCGCCGCTGTGCCGGTTCTCGCGGTCGCGGACGAGGGCCGACGCTGGCTGCACGATCGGTCAGCACACCGATGCGATGCTGCGCGAGCTCGGACTCGACGACGATGCGATCGGCCTTCTCCGGGAGAAGGCCGTGATCGGCGGTGGCAACTGACCATCAAGAGTCATCGGCCGCGATCAGTGCACGCGTCTCGTAGGACACCGGGGCGGTCAGCATGCCCACCCAGGTGTCCACGTAGTTGTGCAGTTGCGCCTCGCTGAGGCCGTGCCCGGCGCGCGCGGAGGCAGCCAGCACGTTGATCAAGCTGATGTACAGCTGGAACGTCCGCCCCCGGCGGATTCGCTCGGGAAGGTCCTGCAGCGAGGCCTCGACCAATTCCTCCAGCTGCTCCTGGGTCCATTCGTCGTCCACGTGATCCGGCCAGTAGTCGCTGCGGGCCCGTGGATCCTCGCTGAGCCGGGCCAGGAACGGTACGAACATCTCGCCCGCGGCGATGCTGTTGGCCAGCGGCCGCACGAGCAGCCACACCACAGCGCGAGGGTCAGCCTCTTTTCCCTGCTCGCGCATGCTCGCGAGCATTTGCTGCCGATCGGCTCCGAGCGAGGCTTGGCGGTACGAGATCAACGCACGGATGAGACCGTCACGGGAGCCGAAGTGGTACCGAATCACCGAGGTGTTGGACTGCCCGGCCGCCTCTTGGATCTCCTTCAACGTCACCGCCTCGATGCCGCGGGTGGCGAACAGCCGCTCGGCGACCTCCATCAGCATTACCCGCGTGGACTCACCGGAGGCATTGCGACGTCGTGCACCTGCGGCCACATCCGAGTGCATTTCGGTCATCGCCATCTCCTCCCGTCGGCACGGTTCTACCGTCGGCCACCGCGCCACCCACCATAATAATGGATAAGTATTAAAAACACTGGACTTCGTCACCCACGCCTGGCAACATCAGCAGCAGCGCTAGCACCTTGGAGGGACGAATGAGCATGATCTGGACGAACTCGGGGGACTCCCACTTTTTGGAGCCCGACGACCTGTGGCAGTCGCGGTTGCCCAAACGCCTGGCCGACCTGACGCCGCGCGCGGAGAAGGATCCCGACGGAGAGTACGAGACCGTCTCCGTCGATGGCCAGATCTTCCGGCGCAAGCTGCCGTCGTCGGCGATGGAGGCGTTCTTCGAAGAAAGCATGAAGCCCAAGGGCATCCGCGACGCCAAGGCCCGGATCGCCGACCTGGACAAGGAGGGTGTCTGGGGCGAGGTCATCTTCCCGTCGCTCGGCATGTGGGGGTCGACGTTCCGCACGCCCGAACTGCTGAAAGCATGCATGCGCGCGAGCAACGAATGGGCGCTGGAGGAGATCTCCGCGGTGTCACCGCGCTACGTGGTGACCGCGCAGGTGTCCACGCTGGTGGTCGATGACGCGGTCGAGGAGTTGCAGTGGGCGGCGGGGCAGGGTTTCAAGGCCGTCTTCCTGCCGACCACACCGCACCCGAGTGCGCCTGACTGGCATCGTAAGGAGTGGGAGCCGTTCTGGGCGGCCGCTGAGGAGGCCGGCATGGTGATCGCCTTCCACATCGGCACCGACCCGGTCGATATGACCGTGGGCGGCGCGAGTGGCGGGGCCGGAATGGTCTACCGCGGGCCGGGCGGCGCGATCATGAACTACACGGAGACAACGTTCTCCGGTCAGCGCGCGGCGATGAAGATGGTCGCCTCCGGTGCACTGGACCGCCATCCCAATCTGAAAGTCTTGATCTCCGAAGGGGGTGCGACCTGGGTCCCGTTCCTGGGCGATCGCCTACTGGAGGGGTATCGCCAGCACCACATGGCCGTGCGGCCGAAACTCAGCCGCAGCCCGAAAGAGATCCTCTACAGTCAGGTGTACGCGTCGTTCCAGCACGACGAGACCGCGGTGGCCGCCTTCGACCACATGGGATACAAGAACGTGATGTTCGGCAGTGACTACCCGCACATGGAGGGCACCTTCGGTCACACCCAGGACACCCTGAAGGGGCTCTTCGACGGCGTGAGCGACGAGACGCGACTGCGCATCACGCAGGGCACCTTCTACGAATTGTTCCCCAACGTGCCTCCCATCCCGGCCGAAAAGCCCTGAGCACGTGGCTAATTCTCCAGCCGCATCGGGCTTGCGTGACGTTGCGATCGTGGGCATCGGCGCTACCGACTACTACAAGCGCGGCGGCTCGCTGCCGAAGTCGATCACCGAATTGGCCGGCGAAGCCATCCTGGCCGTGTGCGAGGACGCCGGCATCCCGGTTACCGACATCGACGGCTTCGCCTACTACTCCGGCGCCAGCGCGGGCTACACCGAGAAGATGGACACCGCCGACTTCATGGAGACCCTTGGTATTCCCGAGGTTCGATTCACCGCGGCGCTGACGTCCGGCGGCGGCGGATCAGCAGGCGCGATCGGCCTTGCGCGTGCCGCCATCGTTGCCGGGGACGCCTCGGTGGTGGTCACAGTGATGGCGCTGCAGCAGGCCAAGCAACGCCTCGGGTCGGTGTTCTCGGCGATGGAGCCGGACCCGATCAACTCGTTCCTGATGCCGTCAGGCCTCTTCGGGCCGGGTCAGCTGATGTCGGTGCTCGCTCGGCGGCACATGCACCTGTACGGCACCCGCCGCGAAGCGTTCGCCGAAATCGCGCTCTCGACACGGACCAATGCGTTGAACCGCCCGAAGGCCATGCACCGTCAACCGCTGACGTTGGATGACTACTTCAACGCCCGGATGATCGCAGAACCGTTGTGTCTGTACGACTTCTGTCAGGAGACCGACGGCGCCGTCGCGGTGATCACCACCAGCATGGATCGCGCCAAGGACCTCAGGCAACCACCGGTACCGGTGGTCGCGGCCGCGCACGGCGGCGTCCGCGACTGGGGCCGGGCCTTCGCCTGGATGGGCATGCCCGACGAATATTTCGCCTCCTCGGGCAACGCGCCCATCGCCAAGCGGCTCTACGAGCAGGCTGGCATCGGCGCCGCCGACATCGACGTGGCGCTGCTCTACGACCACTTTTCGCCGATGGTACTGATGCAACTCGAGGACTACGGGTTCTGCAGCAAGGGTGAGGGCGGCGCGTTCGTCGAGAGCGGCGCCATCCGGTTCGACGGCGGGACCATCCCGGTCAACACCCACGGCGGACAGCTGTCCGAGGCCTACATCATCGGAATGACTCACATCGTGGAGGGTGTCGAACAGATGCGCGGCACGGCCATAAATCAGGTGAAGGATGCCGAATTGGCCCTTATCACCGGCGGTCCCGCGAGTTTGCCGGTCAGCGGCCTGATCCTGGGGGCGGCCGCATGAGCACCACCGCGGTAGCGCTGGCCACCACCATCCCGGGAGAGTACGTCCGAATCGCGGTCAACAAGGACACCGAGCCCTTCTGGCACGCCGCCAAGCAACGTCGCCTCGTCGCGCCGCAATGTGCGGACTGTAAGAAGTTCCGTCTGCCACCCACACCGTTCTGCCCCAGTTGCCGGTCAAAGGCGGTGAACTGGGTCGAACTCAGCGGTGTGGCAACGGTATACAGCTTCGCGGTGGTGCACGGGTTCCCCGGTATGCCGGACCTGCTGCTGGTGCCCGCCGTCCTCGACCTGCCCGACGCGCCCGGCGCCCGACTGGTGTCCAACGTCGTAGACGTCGCGCCCGCGGACGTCGCGATCGGGATGTCACTGCGGGTGGACTTCTCGCCCATCGCGGACGGTTGGCTGCTGCCGGTCTTCCGCGTCGATCAATCCGAATAGGAGTGAAACGCCATGTCCGACGACAGTGCGCTGCACGAGAAGCCGCTGGAATTCCTCACCAGCATCGCCAACACCGGCGGAGACTGCGACGGCCAGGCCATCCTCCCCGTCAACGGACACTTCCGGTGCACATGCTCGTGCGGTGAGTGGGACGTGAACGTCGACGATCCGCAGGAAGGCCTGAGACAGGCTCGCATTCACACCGCTCGCGCGACCGACTAGGACAGCGCATGGCCAGCATCGTCGGATTCCTCGGCGCGGGACAACTCGGTGAACCGATGGTCGAGCGGTTGCTCGGCGCCGGCCACCACGTACTGGTCTATGCCCGGCGCGAGGACGTTCGTCGTCGATTCGAAATGAAGGGCGCGAAGCTGGCCGCTTCGGTTGGCGACCTTGCGCGAAGCAGCGACATCCTTATCTCATGTCTGTTCTCCGATGCACAGCTACGTGAAACCGGTTTGGGCCCAGATGGTTTCATCGCCAATGCGAAACCCGGCGCTGTGTTCGTCTCACACACCACGGGCAACCTGTCCACGCTCGAAGCGTTGCGGGACAGTTCCGCCACGGCGCCGGTCATCTGCGACGCGCCCGTTAGCGGCACCGCGGACGACATCGCTGCGGGCACACTGACGGTGCTGCTCGGCGGCCCGCATGACGCAGTCGCGATCGCCACACCGATCCTGGCCGCATACGCCGATCCCGTGGTGCCGACCGGCGAACTGGGCAGTGCGCTGGCCATCAAGCTTGTCAACAATCTGTTGTTTGCGGCAAACGCCCAACTGTTGGCATCGGCTACGGAGTTGGGCATGCAGCTGGGCGTCGATTCCGACGTGCTGTTGTCCACGCTGCAGGTGTGCAGCGCCAACAGTCATGCGGCGGCTCACGCTCACCGCATCGGCGGGCTGGCCCGGTTCACCGCGCTCGCGGGGCCATTCCTGCGCAAGGACATCGCGGCCTGCCGCGAGGCCGCCGCCGAGTCGGGCGTCGACCTCGGCCTGCTGGGAACCGCGGTACGTGAGGGACCACTTGCACTCTACGACGACGGGTAGTTCAAACCCTTTGCGTCAGTTCTTGATCGGAGACGCGTCCCAGAAGTCCCCATGTGCCGTGCAGCCCCTGAGCACCCTCGCGTTGGCGTGACGGGTCGTCAGATTTGGTCGAGGTATCGCTCGACCAACCCGACAGACGTCTGCGGATAGCTCCTGGCCGTCGCGACGTCCAAGCCATCGCGAACGAGCAGCCGCGCGAGCCGGTTGCTGATCAGCGACAGGACGAACGCAGCCACCAGCTGGTAGTAGGCGATGTCGCCGGTCAATGTCCCACCGAACTCGAGGTAGCGCCTGACGAATTCGTCGTCGTCGGGGACGCCGGGCAGTCTCGTGAAGCCCAACGCTTCGCACAGGAAGCGCTCGAACATCAACCACCAACCCAGGTCGATGTCGGGTGGGCCGGTGCCTGCCGTCTCCCAGTCGAACAGCGCGACGACCGACAGGTCGTCGCCGAAACACATGTTGCCGACGCGTGCGTCGCCCCACACCACGGTTTCGGCATCGGTATCCGGCGCAGAGCCAAGGATGACTCGCAGCGCTTGCGCGAGCGTGCGCTCGCCCACCACGAGGTCGGCCTGGCACCAGTCGTACCAGCCTGCGAGTTTGTCCAGATAACGCTGCAGCGCCGTACTACCGACATCGCCGTCGCCGCGGAGAAACCGGAGCGTGTCGGCGTCATCGACACGATGCACGTCGACCAGAGCGCGTAATCCGTTATCGCACAGCAGCTGCCGCTCGCGCGAGGAAAGATACACGGTCCAGCCCCGCTTGTGCCAGCTCGGAACATCCGACGGTGTTCGCCCTCGCACCCGTCGCATCAGGTAGAACTGCGATCCAAGGACCGTCGGGTTCCGTTCGATGGCGACGATGTCGGGAACCGGAACGCCATGCGCGCCAAGTCGCTGCATCACGTCCGCCTGACGCGGGGGATCCGGCGCGGTGAACAACTGATGGTCGTGGGCCTGTGTGCGCAGCACCAGGTCCTCGACATGGGCTGTGCCGGACCGGTCGGTCCAGGACGCGGTGAAGAACACTGTCTTACCGGAGTAGCCGGCCGGTGGGGCAGTGAATTCGGAGATGTCGAAGGCTGTGGCTTCAGCGGGTGCCAGGCGGGAAGGTAGCCAGGCGTGCAGTACCTCGGCCACTCGGTCGCCGACGTCCCCTCGCGCCGATGTATACGCCATCAGGATCCCCCTGCCACGATACTGAACACTACTGTCAGAATAGCGGTCATGGATGACGATCAGCTCAGCGGCGTCGCACTCGGCGCCTACGTCCTGCCCGGTCGCGTCACAGATCCCGGGGCTGTGATCGCCCAGGCAGAAGCCGCCGAGCGCCTCGGTCTGCGCACGATATGGCTCAGTGAACGGTGGGGGACCAAGGACCTTGGGGTGATCGCGGGTGCGGTAAGCCAGGTCACATCCGACATCCGAATCGCCTCGGGCATAACGCATCTGCAAGCGCGGCATCCTGCACTGCTTGCCTCACTGGCCATGACGGCCCAGGCGCTCTCGGGCGGACGCTTCGTGCTAGGCGTGGGGCGGTCGGTTGACGCGATGTGGGCTGCAGTCGGGCTGTCGCGGTCCACCAACGCCTCCATCGTCGACCACGCCGATATCTTCAGGCGCCTGTGCCGTGGTGAGAAAGTGCGCTACGACGGACCGGCTGGCACGTACCCGTCGTTGCGACTGAACGACGTTCCGGACCAACCGGTGCCGCCGCTGGTCTTCGCAGCGATTGGCGCGAAGGGGCTTGAACTCGCGGGTCGACACTTCGACGGCGTGTTGCTGCATCCGTTCCTGACTTCCGAGGCCGTAGGTCGTTCGGTGGCACTCGTGCACGACGCCGAGCGGGCGGCGGGTCGGCCGCCGGGAAGCGTGCGGGTGTACGCCACCGTCGTGGTGGCATGTGAGCTTCCGGCCGACGAGGAACTCGCCGTGGTAGGGGCGCGGGCGGTGACCTACTACCAGATTCCCGGCTTCGGAGAACGGTTGGCGGCGGTCAACGGATGGGATCTGGAACCGTTGGCGCGGTTGCGATCCCATCCGCTGCTCGCCGGCATCAGAGGCTCGGCGGACTCGGTACTCACCCGCGAAGAACTCGTCGAGGTCGCGTCGGTGTTGCCCGCGGACTGGACCGGCGAGGCGGCCGCGATCGGATCGGCGCGCGCTTGTCGTTCGATGTTCGAACGCTACCGCGACGCGGGAGCCGACGAATTGGTCTTGCACGGCAGTACTCCCGGTCGGCTGGGTGCGCTGTTCGGTTGAAGGTCAGTGTGACCGAACGCCGAAGTCGATGTCGGCAATGCTTTCAAATGGCGTGAAGTCGTCCTTGCCCAACCATGACGGCCTGGCGCTGTGTCCCGGCTCAGGACGTGCCCAGTCGACCCACGGCCCCCAATCATCGCGCCGCAGTTGCTGTGCCAACGACTGCGGGTGCTCACTGGCGGCTGCTGCGTAACGACGGGCGAACCCCTTCATCTCGGCCATCACCCAGACGTCCTCCTCGGAACGCCACTTCCCCCCGCCGGCGTACTCGATGAACTGGTACGAGGGAAAGTCGATCGGCGGTGCTCCGGGTTCCGGGTTGTCGGCACGATTGAACACCTTGTAGGCGACGCGCGACCCGTCGATGACGTAGAAGACGAGCGGGCTGTAGACCTGCGGCGCCGCACCCATCGTGCCCTCGAGGAATTTGGTGATCTCGTCCGGCCCGGTGAAGGTGCCGTAGAAGTGGTCGAGATATTTCGCGTCGTCGGTGAACAGGTGGGCCAAGGCCGCCCAGTCCTCGAGCACCGGACCGGTCATGAAGTAGCGCCGGAACTCGCGTTCGACTTCTTCGCGTTCGGGCATCAGAATTAACCCCCGAGTCGTAGGCCGGTGTTGCGGGTGCCGAATATGTCGGTAGCCATGATCGCGCCGAGTTTGTCTGCATCCCAACGCTTCTGTCCGTTGGAGACTGCCGCCACCGGATGCCAACCTTTGAGCAGCTGGAGGTGTTCGCCCATGGCCCGGATCACCTGTCCGCTGATGTGTCCGGCCTCTGGGCTGGCCAGCCAGGCCACCACCGGAGAGCCGAGCGACGGGTCCTTGGGGTCGAATTCGTCCTCGCCGCGCTCGTCGGGCTCGATGGGCGCCTCCGCCCCCGGCATCGACGCGGACATCCGGGTACGCCCACCCGGGCTGATGGCGTTCACGGTGGCACCGACCGACGCGAGTTCCAGGCTCAATGTCTGGGTCAGCCCGACGATCGCGGACTTCGCGGTGCTGTAGTTAGTCTGCCCGAAATGGCCGTGCAAGCCCGCTCCGGAGGTGGTGTTGATGATGCGGCCGTACACCTTCCCGCCGGATTCCTTTGATTCCGCGCGCCATTTGCGAGCGACGGCGCGGCTGGTCAGCCAGCTGCCGCGAACGTGCACTCGCATCACGAGATCGAAGTCGTCGACGGTCATGTTCCAGATCGCCTTATCGCGCACTATGCCCGCGTTGTTGACGACTATGTCCAGCCGGCCCAGCTGCGAGTAGGCGCGCTCGACCGCGAGGTCGACCTGCTCCTCGTCGCCCACGTCACCGAAGTCGGAAACCGCTTTGCCGCCGCGGCTTTCAATGATCGACACCACCTCGTCGGCAACCTTGCCGGTGCCCTCGCCGGACAGGCTGGTGCCCAGATCGTTGACGATCACGGTGGCGCCGTGCTTGGCCAGTTCGAGCGCATGGCCCCGGCCGATGCCGTGGCCGGCACCGGTCACCAGGGCGACCTTGCCGTCGAGTAGTCCTGTCATCGGTTCTCCTCGCTCGGTGTGAACACCGTCAGGTAGGGGCCTTCGGAGTCGTTCTCGTCGACGGGACGGAACAGCGCCGTGACTGCCATGCCTACTCGAAGCCGTTCGGGCTCGACGCCGTCGATCGTTGTCATGAGCCGTGGGCCTTCGTCTAATTCGACGATGGCGGCGACGTAGGGTAACCGCTCCTTGAAGGGGGCCAGATCATTCACGTACACCGTCGAATACGTATAGAGGGTGCCGGTCCCATTGGCCTGAACCGGATGCACGTCCTCGCTCCAGCAGTAAGGGCACAACGGTCGCGGGTAGTGATGCACCTCGCCGCACGCCCCGCATTCGGCGATGAGCAGTCGGCCCTCTCTAGCGGCCTCCCAGTAGGGTGCGCTGGCGGAATCGATCGTCGGAATGTCTGCGCGTGCCACCGACGTCACCACCCGGTGAACTCGGTCGGACGTTTTTCCATGAAGGCCTGCACGCCTTCCTTGGAGTCGTGCGAATAGGACTGGAGTTCCTGCGCCATCGCCTCAGCCACAAACGCCCCCGCCCTGTCGGTGTCGGGGGAGTCGTTGAGGAGGCGCTTGGTGAACGCGATCGCGCTCGTGGGCGCGTTGGCCAGTCGCCCGGCGAAATCCGCTACCGTGGTGTCGAACTCATCGGCGCCGACCACCCGGTTCACCAGTCCCAGCGTCAACGCCTCGGCGGCCGAGAGCCGTTCCCCGAAGAACGCCAACTCTTTTGCCTTCTGCATACCGATGCGGCGTGGCAGCAGATAGCAGCCACCGCCGTCAACCACGAGCCCGCGCTTGACGAAAGACTCTGCAAAGTAAGCATTTTCAGTCGCGATAACCAGGTCGGCGGCGAACACAACATGCGCGCCCAAACCGGTGGCGGCGCCATGGACAGCCGCGACCACAGGCTTGTTGCAGTCCAGCACGCTGGCCACCAACTTCTGGGCGCCGTTCATGATGCGGCGCATAGGCTCCAGGAGGCGCTTTTCGCCTTGCGCGCGTCGCTCGGCCAGCGAGCCCACGTCGGCGCCGGAGCAGAAGTGCTTGCCGTTGGCGCGTAACACCACCACGCGCACCTTCTCGTCCGCGTCGGCGGTGGCCAGCAGCGCGATGAGGGCGTCGCGGTCGTCGGGCCGTAACGCGTTGGCGGCTTCGGGCCGGTTCAGCGTGATGGTCATGACACCGCCCGTCAGATCGGACAGCATCGTTTCCTGTGTGTTCACGGTGTGTAAGTCGCCTTCAAGTGTTTGATGCCGTTGACGAAGTTCGACCTCAGCATGACCGGCTCGCCTGCCGCGGTGATGTCGGGGTACCGGGCATAGAGCATCTCGAAGGCCACGTTCAACTCGAGGCGAGCCAGGTGGGCACCCAGGCAGAAGTGCGGGCCCGGACCGCCGAAGGCTATGTGGTTGTTGGGTTTCCGCCCGATGTCGAACCTCTCGGGATCCTCGAAAACGGCAGGGTCGCGGTTTGCGGCGGGATACCAGACGACGACCTTGTCTCCCGCGTTGAAGGTGTGGATGACTTGCCCGTCGTCGTCCGTCAGCGTGATTCCGTCGCGGGTCACTGTTCGGCGCATATGGATCACGGGGCTTGCATACCGGAGGATCTCTTCAATGGCGGTCGGCGCCAATTCCTCATAGTTCGCCAACAGCCGGTCGCGCTGCTCGGGATGCGCACTGAGGATCAGTAGACCGTGTGTGAGCGCGTTGCGGGTGGTCTCATTGCCCGCGCCGATGAGCAGGATGAAGAACTTAGCCAGTTCCTGGGGGGTCAGATTCTCTTCGTCCGAGGTGACGAGTTTGCTGATGACGTCGTCGCGCGGATGTGCGATGCGCTCTTCGGCGATGCCCCTGAGCAGTTCGATTAGTCGTTCGCTCATCTCGGTCACCGCCCTCTCGATGCCGGTCACCGTCTGGTCGGGTACGTACTCGGGGTCCGATGCGCCGAGCACGACATTGGTCGCCCGCAGAATGAACTGCTCGTGCTCGCGTGGCACGCCGAGCATGTTGTCGATGATCCGCAGCGGCAACAGCGTCGCGAACGCCGAGACGAAGTCACACTCGCCCGAGCGCGGCATCTCCTCGAGGATCTCCGCGGCGGTCTCCTGTACCTGGCCGCGAAGTTCGGACAGGATGCGCGGACTGAAGCCCCTCGAAACGATCTTGCGGAGCCGCTGGTGTTCGGGATCGTCCATATCGATGATCGATCCGCGGTATTCACGCATCTCGGCGGTCTGGTCGAAGATCTGGGTGCCCTGGCCGGAGGCAAAGTCGGCGGGGCGACGGCTGATGGCCGTGACGTCGCGGTGCGATCCGACCGCCCAGAATCCACGGACTCGGGGAGAGTCGGGCCGATTGGTGCGGACGAACACCGGCCCCCCGGCCTCGCGCAGGCGTTGATAAAGCTCTGTCCGGTCGCCTGTGCGCTCCTGCCACCATTGCAGGTCGATCAACGGGGCGAAGTGCTGCTCGTCGAGGTCCGTCGCGCTCACAACATCCGATTCTGGCACTCACGTCACTTTAAGGCAATGCCGGGGTAGTGGCCCTGACGGCCCGATGTATCCACAACACCCTCTTGAACTCGGCAGATATCTAACATTAGTGTCACTAGTGGCGAACGGGCGGACCGACTAATCGAGGAGAGCGTATGACCCTACGGGTGGGCATTATCGGGGTGGGCTGGGGTGCCCACGTGCAGGTGCCCGGTTTCCGGGCGGCCAAGGGCTTTGAGCCGGTGGCGCTGTGCGCGCGCACCCCCGATCGGCTCGAACGGGTGGCCGCGAAGCTGGGCATCGAAGAAACCTCCACCGACTGGAAGTCGTTCGTCACCCGCGACGACCTCGACGTCATCTCGGTTGCGACGCCCACGACGCTGCATCACGATATGACGCTCGCCGCCCTGGCCGCCGGCAAGCCGGTGCTCTGCGAGAAACCACTCGCCGGGGACTTGGACGCGGCGCGCGACATGGTGCGCGCCGCCGTCGCGGCCAACGTGCCCACCGCCTGTTGCTTCGAGAACCGTTGGAACCCGGACTGGTTGGCTGTCGCGGATCGGGTGCGCTCCGGTTTTCTGGGCACCCAGTACCTGGCCCGCGTGAGTCGCAGCGCGTCGTACTGGCACCCGAGTCATCCCTTGCAGGCGCACTGGATGTATGACCGTGAGCAGGGTGGCGGATACCTCGCGGGCATGTTGGTGCACGATCTCGACTTCCTGTGCAGCCTGCTCGGCCGCCCGGTGTCGGTGTGCGCGGAGGTTCGCACCAGCGATCCAGTGCGTGAGTTGCCCGATGGTGGGACGCTGCAGGTCACCGCCGATGACACCGCCGCGCTGCTGATGCGGATGGAGTCCGGGTTGACCGCTGTCATGAGCGTGTCGGTGATGGGCGCGCACGCCGATCACTACCGCCTGGAACTATTCGGCTCCGACGGCACCATCATCGGCGACGGCGACTTGCGTTCCGCGACCTACAGTCTCGGCGCGGCCACCGACGACGGCCTGAGTCCGCTGACGGTCGACGAACGAGAACCCGCGCACCCCGAGCGGCTCCCCGGTGGGCTGGCGGGCCACGCCAGCCGGGCCATGGCCCTGATGCTGCAGGACTGGCTCCCTGCATTCGACGGCGCACCCAGTGCAGCGCCCACCTTTGAGGACGGGCTGTTGTCGCTGGCGGTGATCGACGCCGCGCACCGATCCGCCGAAGGTGGCGGCTGGGAACCGGTGCAAGCATGAAAGGCGGACCATCGATCAAGCATCTCGACGACGTCCCGGCTGAGGAGATGCTGCGCTATGAGTTCGCCGACGGCCACACGGCATCCATTTGGGAGAAGTGGATTGAACTGTCTCCGCGCTACTTTGCGTTTTGGAACAAGTGGGACCCGGGCGCCATCTCAGCCCAACACGGGCACACCGGCGATCACAGCAACTTCATCTTGGCCGGCGAGATTCGGTGTGGTGACGTGGTCGCCCGAGCGGGCACGCACATCATGCTCGAGTGGGGCGATGTATTCGGACCGTGGGAGGCCGGCCCACAAGGGTGCGAACTCTATGGCTTCATCGCCGGTGAAGGACAACCATTCAGTGGCGACCCCGCGCCCTACGAAGCGCTGTTGGCTGCGCGCGGCGCCCGGGCCGTACCGTTACCGATGCCAAAACGCCTGCCGCCGTGGATCCTCGCCAGAATGGGCGGCGCGTTCGACTCCTCGGTGACTCAGTGGGAGCCGCCGTCCGCCAAAGGCGGATAGGTCAGCACGCCACGAATGTTCGCCCCCGCGTGCATGTCGGCGTAGCCGTCGTTGACCTTCTCCAGGGAGTACGTGCGGGAGACCATGGACTCGAGGTCCACCTGACCGGCGCTGTACAGCTCGAGAATTTTCGGAATGTCGGCGCGCGGGTTGCCCGAGCCGTAGAGGGTTCCGATGATCTGCTTCTCGGTGAGCGTCAGGTCCATTAGGTTGGCCCGGATCTCGCGCTCCAGCATCGGGTGGATATTGGTGACTACCAGCTTGCCGCGCTTGGCTGTCATCGCAAGGGCCTGGCCGACCAACTGACCGTCACCGACGCCCATCGCGCAGATGAACTTGTCCACCCCGCGGTCCCAGGTAGCCTCGGCTACAACAGATTTCGCTTCCTTCCAGTCCGCCGCCGTGTGAGTGGCCCCCATCTTGACGGCTTCTTCCCGCTTGTACTCCGACGGGTCGATGACGGTGATCGTGCGGGCGCCCGCGAGCCGAGCACCCTGAACCGCCGCGGCGCCGATGCCTCCGACACCTGCGATGGCCACGGTGTCGCCCGGCCGCACCTCGGCGGCGTACACCGCCGACCCCCATCCGGTGATGAAGCCGCACCCGAGAAGGCAGGCGAGGTCGAGTCGGTAGTGCTCCGGAATCTTGACGCAGCTCGCCTCGTGGACCACCGTGTGATGTGAGAAAGAGCCGACACCACAGGCCAAGGCCAAGTCCCTATCGCCGATATGGTGGCGGGCGGTTCCATCGTGAATCTGCATGCCGGAGTAGATCTTTGCGCCGAGGTCACAGAGGCTCTGATGGCCGGTCGAACACGACGGGCACCGGCCGCAGGACGGAATGAAGCTGAACACGACGTGGTCGCCAGGGGTCAGCCACGACACGTGGTCGCCGACGGCCTTGACCACGCCGGCACCCTCGTGTCCGCCGATGCAGGGCAGCGCGATGGGCATGTCGCCGGTGACGAGGTGGTCGTCGGAATGGCACATCCCCGAGGCGTGCAGCTCGACCAGGACTTCGGTCGCCTTCGGCGCGTCCAGCTCGATGGTCTCGATCGTCCACGGCGTGTTGCGTTCGTACAGGACCGCTGCCTGCGTTTGCATGAAAATCCCTTCGGGGCTTATCGAATGATGGCTTGATGTTCGACGAAGCTGGCGATTCCCTCGGGTCCGCCTTCGCGGCCGATGCCGGATTGTTTGAACCCGCCGAACGGGCTGGCGAAGTCGAGCACCGCGGTCGAATTGACCGCCACCGATCCCACCTCCAGCCGCGTTGCCACTGTCGCCGCTCGCTTCTCGTCGGACGACCACACCGCGCCGACAAGTCCGTAGCGAGAGTCGTTGGCGATAGCCACCGCATCGGCCACATCATCGTCGGCCCCGTCGTCATAGGCGATGACGACTGCGACCGGACCGAAGACCTCCTCGCGGGCGATCTCCATATCATTGGTGGCCGCGACGAGTGCGGGGGAGACGAACCATCCTGGGCCATCGCGGCGTTCGCCGCCCACGAGGACCTTGGCGCCTTCGTCTCGCGCGCGCGAAAGAAATCCTTCGACCTTGTCCCGCGCAGCCTCGTTGATCAGCGGCCCGACATCAGTGGCCCGGTCGGCGGGATCTCCCACGGTGAGTGCGGCGACTGCCTTGGTCAGTGCCGCGACGTATTCGTCATAGCGGCTGCGCGGCAACAGGATTCGCGTCAAGGCGGCGCAGAGCTGGCCGTTGTTGCCCATCACGCCGCTCACAAGTCCCGGCACCGTGTTGTCCAGCTCGGCGTCGGGCAGGACGATCGCTGCGGACTTACCACCCAGTTCGAGGCTGTATCGGCGAATGCGGGACCCGCACGACGCGGCGATCCGCGCGCCAACAGCTGTCGATCCGGTGAAGCTGATCTTGTCGACTCCCGGATGCTCGGTGAGCAGCTCACCGGTGGCGGCACTGCCGTTGACGATGTTGACCACGCCGTCGGGGATCCCGGCCTCTTCGATCGCCTCGGTCAGCACGGCGAATTCGAGCGGTGCGGCGGGAGCCGGTTTCAACACCACTGTGCATCCTGCGGCCAACGCAGGGCCGAGCTTCAAGGCCGCGATGAACAGCGGCGTGTTCCATGGCACGATCGCGCCAACCACCCCGACGGGGACTTGGCGCACCTCGACGGTCCCACCCGTCACCGAGGGACGGGTCGCAACGAACGGATAGTCGGGAGTCAGTGCCGCGTACGCCTTCAACACCCCGACTGCTGTGATCACCTGACCGAAGGTGCTCCACGACCGAGGTGACCCGATCTCAGCGGTGGTCAGGTCGGCCAAATCGCCCTTGCGTGCCCCGAGCGCATCGGCCAGCCGGCCGAGTGCGGCGCCGCGTTCGGCGGCGGAGGTAGCTGCCCATGCGGGTAAGGCTGCGCGGGCGGCTGCGACGGCGGCATCGACGTCGTCTCGGTCGGCGACACCCACCGCGCCCAGCACCTCGCCGGTGGCCGGAGACGTCACATCGACCGTCTCGACGGTGGTTCCGGTGATCCACTTACCGGCGACGTAGCTTGGCGCCAACTCGACCATGGCAACCGATTCTGGCATCAATGTCATCTTTCGACAAGCGGCTTATTTGTGCTCTAGGTGCCACATCGGTTTCCATCCTGGGGTTTTTCTGACACTATTGGTCACTATGACTTCATCGTCTGAAGGCGACGTCAACCTGGCGGTCGGACAGCCCTGGGAGGTCGTGGTCGAGCGCGGCAAGATCGCCGAGTTCGCCGAGGCGATGCTGAGCGACGAGCCTGCCTACCGCGGTCTCGACGCGATCATCCCTCCGACCTTTCTCACCAGCGCCGCAAGGTGGGCACCGCCTGGAGTGCGGGTCGATGTGGGCTTCGACCGCAAGCGTCTGCTGCACGGCGAGCAGGAGTACACCTTCCATGGCGACCTTCCCGCCGCAGGCGACGTGCTCACTGCTGTGGAGCGGGTCATCGATCGCTACGAAAAGCCGGGTAAGCGCGGCGGCACGATGCGGTTCGCCACGGTCGTGACCGAATACCTCGACGCAAAAGGCACATTGGTCGCCGAGGCGAAGGCGACGTTCATCGAAACGGCGGCCAAGAAGTGACGACCATGAGTGCCGTACATGTCGGCGCGCAGGCACCTTCGCGCGAGTTCGGGCCGCTGACCCGCCAGATGTTCGTCCGCTACGCCGGGGCGTCCGGGGATCTCAACCCCATGCACTACGACGACGAACTCGCCCGGTCCGCCGGCTACCCATCGGTCTTCGCCCAGGGCATGTTCTCGGCAGCGCTGCTCGCGGGATTCGCGACCGACTGGCTGGGCGCGTCCAACGTGCGCCGATTCGGGGTCAGATTCCGCGAACAGGTCTGGCCGGGCGATGTGTTGACCTGCTCGGGGACCGTCACGGAGATATCCGAAGAGGCAGACGGCGACCGGCTGACCGTCGCGTTGACCGCCACCCGCCAGACGGGTGGGGTGGCAATCACCGGCACCGCGGAGTTCCTCGTCCCGCGAAACGCACCACCGAGCGCCGCATCCAGCGGGGATCGGCCATAGGCTTAACCGATCATGTCCGAAGCCTCGATCGTTCGCCGGGCCAGTTACGGTCCGTCCAGCCCCGCCATCGGCGCCCGCGGCGCCAGCACGCGGAGCAAGATCACCGAG
Source organism: Mycobacterium sp. 29Ha (assembly GCF_032883055.1). Taxonomy (NCBI): domain Bacteria; kingdom Bacillati; phylum Actinomycetota; class Actinomycetes; order Mycobacteriales; family Mycobacteriaceae; genus Mycobacterium; species Mycobacterium sp. 29Ha. The sequence continues at coordinate 97,813 of NZ_JAMQTI010000008.1, read as the reverse complement.
GTGTCGCTGGAGCTGTTCGGCCGACTCGGATACTTCGACACCTCTGTCGACGCGATCGCCAAGGGTGCCGGGGTGTCCCGGGCCACGCTGTACCAGTACTTCAAGGGCAAGGACGAGATCTTCCTCGAGCTCCTCAACGAATGCGGGAGCGCGCTGTTCCGGGTGGCACGACGCATCGGACCGCTCGGGCCGGACGACGTGGGCTTCGACAACCTGAACTGGTGGCTCGGTGAGTGGAGTTGGGTCTTCGAGAAGTACTCCACGATGTTCGTGCAGTGGACCGCGATTGCCTCGTCGGACACCAAGGTGCGTCCAGAGATCACCAGGTTCGTGCGCAGCTACAACCACCGTGTCGCCGAGCGGCTCGTCGCCTCGGGCGTCAAGGGCCTCGACCCGGAAGTCGCGGCCATGACGATGACCGCCCTGGTGCACCGCATCAACCTCTTCGTGCACACCAACCGCGCCTATGACCGGACGGCGAAAGACGCGGTCGACACGCTGTCGGTCTTTCTCCAGCTGACGTTGTTCCCCGATACGCCGCCTTCGGTGTTGAGCTCGCTGCGGTTACACGGCAGCGCCAATCCGGCGGCCGATGTGGACGCCGTCGAGGTGCCGCATGAACCCAGCATCGAGGGACTATCCATCAGCGAACGCACCGCCGGTCTGAGCAAGCGGGCCGTCGCCACGGTCACAGCGCTGGCCGACGCCGGCGCAGCTCAGTTCCGCGCCCGCGGATACCGCAGTACCAGCGTGGACGACATCGTCGAGGCAGCCGCCGTCGCACGAGGCACGTTCTATAAGTACTTCAGCGACAAGCAAGACCTACTCGCTGCCGTAGCGGCTGAGATCTACGGCGCCGGAATGTCTTTCGCAGAACGAATTTCGCACGTCGACCCCATCGCTGAAGAGTCGACTCTGCGGCACTGGCTGGCGACCTACGTCGAGTTCTACGACAGGTATTCCGGCTGCATCGAGGCGTGGGTGGAGGGCACCACCGACGACCCCACGATCACCGGCATCGGTGAGCACGGTCAGGTACTGATGGACCTAGGTGCGGCCAGAATGCTGATTCGGCGACCGGGTCCATATCCGTTCGACCCACTGGTCTCGGCGCTGATCCTGCGCGCGCTTGTCACGAGGGTGCCGCAGGCCGCCGTGGATCTGCCCGACCCGATGGACGACGACGGCGTGGTCGATCTCCTGATCAGCTGTATCAAACGCGGGTTCTTCGGGCGGGCAAGCTAAATCGCGAGAGCGGACGTGGCGACGGCCATCCCCGTGATCCACTCCGGAACCGGCTCGTAGGCCAATGCCGTGACAGGCCTGCCGCCTCCAGCCGCTCCGGCTGCGACCCAGGTCCTCACCTCGTTGGCACCAGCACCTGCCCGCGTGTGCGCGGAGTCCACGAGTCGAATCAGCGTCGTGGTGTCCCAGGTCGACATCGCCTGCAGCACCTCGGCATCCCAGTCCGGCTTGATCTTGTTGCGCGCGTCCGCCATGCCCTCGGCGATTATTCGGGCCCGCTCGTCGTCGCTGAGTTGATAGCTGTCTACTTCCAGACTTGGTGGCGAATGCGAAAGCCCGCCGGTGCCGATCAGAAGCACACGCCGATCCTGCGTATCGAGGAATCGCGCGACGGCGGCGCCGAAGTCGGCGACTCGCTCACCGGTCGGCAGCGGTGCCGTCGCACAGTTCACCGCTATCGGAATGACAGCTTTGGCATCCAAAGTGCCAAGGAGATCCCGAATCGGCTGTGCGAATGCATGATCCAGTTCGATGTCGCGGCATACCGCGATGTCGAAACCTTCGACGAGCAGGTGCTCGGAGAGCTCGCGTGCCAACGCCGACGGGACGGCCAACTCGCCGGCGGGATGGCCGCCTTCGGCCATGATCGAAGCCGACAGTGCGACCGCGAACGTGGGTACCACAGTGGTGAATGCGCGGCGGTGATCGCCACCGAACACGATGACGATCTCGGGGTCGAAATTGCGCACCGTAACCGCGGCCGTTGCCAGAGCTGACCGGAATTCGGGCCCGAACGCATTCTCGACGTCGCGTTCCTTGCCCGGACTATGGCTCGCGCACACCACCAAGCGTCCAGATGTCAACGCGACCACCGCCTCTCCGTAAGTGACACTAATGTTAGGTGTGTGGCGGAAGATGGGCCAATCCATGTCGGGTGTTGCAGTGCGACGGTCGTCTATGCAAGACGCACCATCCGACGTCGAGTTCTGCGTCGGTTGCGGTCAGGCGGATGCATGGCCCTGATGCAGAAAATGTTGCTAGTCCACGACGGATATCGCGCCCTCAGGGCAGTTGGCGGCGCCGTTGCGCGCCTGCTCGACGTACTCTTGCGGCACCTCGCCGTTCCCGATCACGTGGCCGTAGCCCTCGTCGTCATCGGTGAATACGTTGGGCGCCAATGCATAACACATGCCGTGGCCCATGCACTTGTCGCCGTCGACCGTGGCTCTCAACCGGCACCGCCTCCCTCGATCGTCAGGTGGAGGGAGTCCAGTCCGACGGTGCCCCGCGGCCAATGCACCCGCGGTGTCGTTCCCGGCGTGATGTGGTAATTCGGGATCCGCTTGTGCCATTCCTCGTAGAGCACCTGCATTTCCAGCCGCGCGAGGTGTGAGCCCAGGCAACGATGTACACCCATGCCGAAGGAGACGTGCCGGTTCTCCGTGCGGTGGAAGTCGATCTCAAAGGGGTGGGGAAACTGTTGCTCGTCCCGATTGGCGACGGCCAGGTAGCTGGTGATCCGGCTGCCCTCTGGCAGGGTGTGACCGGCGACCGTCACCTCCTTGGTGCTCACCCTGGGAATAAAGGGCGCCGGGGGGTCCAGCCGCAGTAGCTCTTCCATCGCGGCCGGCACCAACGATGGGTCTTCTACGATTTCCCGGCGCCTGTCTGGATTCTCGACCAGGCGCTGCATTCCGAATCCCAGCGAATCCATCACCGTGTCGAGACCGGCGAGCACGAACAGGAAGCACAACCCGATCGCCTCTTCATCGGAAAGAGCATCTGGTGGTTCGATGCTCAGCACCTGACTGAGCACGTCGTCTCCTGGGGTGCCGCGCCGCTTCTGAATCGTCTCGCTGAGGTACATGAAAAGTTCGAGCGCCTTCTGCATACCCTCTTGAGCCGCTTCATCGTCCGACGTCTGGCCCTCGGCCGCACTGAGGTTCAGCACGGCGTCCTTCCACTCGATGAATTGGTCACGCATCTCGAGTGGCAGTCCGAATAGTGTGAGGAAGACCTGGATTGGGAACTTGGCAGCGACTTCGGCGATGAATTCGCATTCTCCGCGCTGCACGATCGGGTCGATCAACTCGACGACCTGCGTACGCAGGCCGGGCTCGAGCGGCTTGATCACCCGCGGGCTGAAGAACGGCTGCAGTATTCGACGGTAACGAGTCTGCTCGGGAGGATCGAACGCGATGGGCACCAACGGGACTGGGCTGGCAAGGATGTCGAACGCGCGCTTCGATGAGAACGCCGCCGGATCTTTGAGGATCAGTTCCACCACGTCTCGATGCGTAGCCGCGTAGCCACCCTCGACTTCGACGACGGGGTGCTCGTTCATCTGTCGCCAGGCGTCGTCGCGGGCCTCCGGCATCGGGAGGTCGTCAGTGGAAACCTTGGGCAGTGCGTCGGTGGTCAATCCCGTCCTCGATTTCTACTCGGCGCGCGGGCGTTCTCACTGTGACCGCGGATACAGCTAGAAGTTTGCCATTAGCGTCAGATATAGACAACACCCCCTCACGTGCGCTCCTGGTATCTCGTCGCCATAAATAACCTTTCAGCTGCTATTTAACAGGCTCGACACCGTTCTGAAATTAGTAGACAGTCACGTCAGACATCCGCGGACCGTTGACAACTATGACAGTGAACTGCCATCTTTGTGGGCACCCGAACGCCGAAGGAGACGTCACAAATGACCGACCTCAGAAATCCCGATCGGGTCGCCGGAGCCGGACCGGGGTCGCCCGCGCCGACAGAGATCAAAACGCTTCGGCCGGTGCTGTTTTGGTCGACTGTCGGGGCGGTCTGCATCGCCTTCGCCGCGTTTGTCTATCTTTCCTGGATCTTGTCGGGGAACGCCACGCCGGTGGGTCCCGGCCCCGACCCGATCCCCGGCGGCACTCAGGTCGCGATGATCGTATTCCAGATCGCCTGCCCCATCCTGGCGCTGATCGCGATTGTTTACGTCATACGGAAGAGCCTGCGCGAACGTACGCTTTGCGTGGAGGCCGCCGTGGTGATCGGATCCGCGATCGCATGGTGGCACGACCCCCTGATCAACTGGTTCCAGCCGGTTCTGTTCTACAACGCCGGCCTGGTCAACTTCGCCAACTGGATGGAGAACGTTCCCGGATCGCTCAGCCCGGGAAGCCGGTTCATGGTCGAGCCGGTGCTGATGATCGGGATGATCTACATCTGGATGCCGCTGGCCATGGGCAAGGTCGCGAAGTGGGGGATGGGGCGTGCGCGGCACCGCTGGCCGACGCTCGGGCCCGTCCGCACTTTCTGCGCCGGTTGGCTTTCGGTGTACGCCATCGAGTTCCCGCTCGAGATATTCGCCGTGCACCACGGTCTGGTCGCCTATCCAGCGTCGATTCCCAGCGTCACGTTGTGGGCGGGGCAGACGGTGCAAATACCGCTCTACGGCCCCATCCTGTGGTCGCTCGTGCTGACATCGAGTGGCGCCCTGATGTTCTTTCGCAACCGGAACGGCCAGATCCGCGTCGAGGGCGGCATAGAAACGCTGCACTGGGCGGGAACGAAGACCAAGGCGCTGCTGCGGGTGCTGGCGGTGACGGGCTTCTATCACGTCGTAGCCATCGGGGTGTACGACCTGCCGGTGAACATCGCGGGCTTCTACGCCGGGCCCACCGACACCTATCCGAGCTACCTGCGCACGCAGTACTGCGGGCCGGACACGCCTCGGCCGTGCCCCGACGGAACGCTGTTCGACGATCACTAGTGTCGTGAGTCGCCATCTCTGCGGCAGTACCTTTCTCGCGCCGCGACTGAGCGCGGGCAAAGTGCGAGAAACCCTATGCGCAACTTCAGTTTCGCGGTTCTCGTGGCTGAACCATCAGCGCTGATCCAACAACTGACGGCCCGTCGCGCGCTACTTCAACACCGACGGCAGCGCCGCGAACTCCTGCCGAATAAGGTCGTCCAGCCCGCGATTTGGGGTCGACAACCACTGATTGAGGGCTCGCTCGACGAGAAGCATTCCCACCGACGCCAGCAGCTGGCATTCGCTGTCGGGAGAGGGAAGCCGACGGCGTGCGGCAATAACCTTGGCGACCGTCTCCGCGTTGGCCTCGTGGTTCTTGCGCTCGCGGCCAATCAGCACCAGCGACGAGGCGACGGCCTCGTGATACTGCGCGATCCTGCGGCGGATGCGTTTCAGGCCGGGCGCGAGCAGTGCGAACGAGTTGACCATGGCTTCGTAGTCGGATAGTTCGTCGGGCTGGGCCAGGTAGACCCCGCTGACGGCGTCGATGAAGTCGTATTCGCCAAAGAACAGCACCGACTCCTTGGTCGGAAAGTAGCGGAAGAAGGTCCGCGGCGACACGCCCGCGCTCTCAGCGATCTGGTCGGTGGTCGTCTCGTCATAGCCGTTGGCGCTGAACAGATTCAGCGCGGCCTCCAACAGTGCGATGCGCATCTTGTCGGCATGCTCGCCCCGCGGTGAGCGGTCGCCCCGTGCCATCACGTCACCTCCTCGACCGGATCGGGTGTCCCGACAGTACAGCCGTGGTGAGTCGCGCCACATCGTTGACACCCACGAAATACACGACAATACTTTCGCACATATGACAGTCTACTGTCATAGGAGGGATTCAATTCATGACAGAGCTCGATATCGCTGGCACTGTGAACATCAACGATCTACCCTTTGCGACGGACCGCTCCCGCGCATGGCGGGAGCTGCGCGCCGAGGGTGAGGCGGTGGCCTCAGGCGAGGAGATCGTCCTGACCAGCGCCGAGGCGGTTGAGTTCGCGGCGAAGAAGCCCGAGGTCTTCTCCTCGGCACGGGCCTTCGACCGCCTCGGCAGTCCGGTTCCGCTCGTTCCGATCGCCATCGATCCGCCGGACCACACCAGGTTCCGCCGCCTGCTGGATCCGTTCTTCAGCCCCAAGAAGATGGCGGAGCGCGAGCCCGAGTTGCGCAGGCAGGCGGGCGAACTGATCGACGCGATCGTGTCCAGAGGCGAGTGCGACGTGGTTCCGGATCTGGCTACGCCATTTCCCTCGCAGGTCTTCTTGACGCTGTTCGGGCTGCCGATGGCCGATCGGGACAGGCTTGTGCAGTGGAAGGACTCGATCCTCGAGTTCACCGACCCGAGCAGCGCGGAGGCGACGCCAGAGGTGCTCGCCCACGCGATGGAACTCTTCACCTACCTGACCGAACACATCGCAGAGCGGCGCGCCGACACCACGGGCAGCGACATGCTCACGCAGCTGATGCAGAACACCGATGACGGTGGGATGTCTGACAACGAGATCCTCGGGCTGTGTTTCATGTTCGTGCTCGCCGGCCTCGACACCGTGACCTCAGCCGTGGGATTCTCGCTGGCGAAACTGGCGGGTGATGTCGACCTGCGTCATCGAATCAGCAACGACTTCACGCTCATTCCGGCGTACATCGAGGAAATATTGCGTGTCGACGGACCCGTTCCGTTCGCTCCTCGCGTTACTACCGAGGAGATCGAAGTCGCGGGCAGGGTGGTGCCCAAGGACACGACGGTCATGCTCAGCTACGGCAGCGCCGACCGCGATCCGCGTCGTTACTCCGACGCAGACAACGTCCATCTGGACAGCAAGGCAGTACATTTCGCATTCGGGCGTGGACCGCATAGGTGCCTGGGCTCTCATCTGGCGCGCTTGGAGCTGCGACTCATTCTCGAGGAGTGGCACACTCGCATCCCGGAGTACAGTTTGGCCGACGGCAAGGAACCGCAGATGCCCTGGCCTACCGGCACGATGGGACTCAAATCGGTCCCGCTGACATTCAAGCCTCAGTAGAACTGTCTGCCGACTGTGCCGTTCCGTACGCAACACGCCGCTCTTGGCGTACGAAACGGCACAGTCGATTCACGACCTTCTCGCGCAAGCGCTAGTCCACCTTGGGAATGACCTCTTCCGCGACCCAGGCCATGTGGTCGAGGTAGGCGTTGAAGTCGTCCAGCGGCGGCGGATTGACCCACGTGTCGGTGACGCCGTACTCGGCCAACATGTTGCAATTGTCGATCACCTGCTGAGCGCTCTGGCCGAACTGAGCATTGGGATCGTCGACGATTGCGTGCTCCTGGCCAATGGACAGCATGGCGAGGCTGTAGAAGACTGAGAAGGGCCGGTCCTCGAACCCGGGTTGCGACCGCAGGTAATCCAGCTTCGCCGGCAGCTCGTCGGGTTTGGTCAGCCACGGTGCCCAGCCATCGCCGAAGCGCGCGGCGCGTCGCAGCACGGCGTCGGCGTCGCCCCCCATCCAGATGACGGGATGCGGTTGGCGAATCGGCTTGGGGCCGAACGCGATGTCATCGAACTTCACGAATTCGCCGTCGAAACTCGGTGTGTCGCTGTGCCACAGCTCGAACATCGCGGCCAGCGACTCATCGACCACACGGCCGCGCTTGTTGAAGGGCACACCGATGGCGTCGAACTCGTCTTTGAGCCAGCCGACGCCCACGGTGACCTGCGCGCGACCACCGCTGAGCCAGTCCAACGTGGCGATCTGTTTGGCGGCGACGATCGGGTTGTGCAGCGGAAGAATCGTCACCATCGACCCGATGGTGATCGTCGACGTCGCTCCCGCGATGAAGGCTTGGGCGGTGGTCGCGTCGAAGTAGTGATTGCCGGACAACTCCACGTGGGACGTCGGGGTGAAGAAGTGCTCGGGCAGGAAGACCATCGAGTAGCCCAGCTCCTCGGCGCGGTTCGCGACGTTGGCGATGTCCCGTCCGCCCAGGTCGTGTTCCCACGGTTGGGTGATCGCCGCGACGTGCATGCAGTTGGGCAGATAAACAGCGAATCTCATTGCCAGCCTCTCCCTATTCGGAGTCGTAGATGTTCCAGGGGCGCGTGTGGTCGGCGACCGTAGCGGCTATGTGACTTCAGAAGGTATGACAGTCGACTGTCAGAGTCAACGGTGGCGCCGGTAGAATCGGTCATCGCGCGATCCGAATTCGCCCAATGACCGCACCGCAACCAAGGAGCACCTTGAAAATCCGCGACAAGGTCTTCGTCGTCACCGGCGGGGCAAATGGGATGGGCCGACACGTAGCGCTATCGCTCGTCGACAAGGGGGCGCGGGTGGCCGCGGTCGACGTCGACGAAGCGGGCTTGAAAGAGACTGTGGCTCTTGGCGGTCCGCGATCCGACAAGATCTCCACGCATGTGCTCGATGTCGTCGATCGATCGGCCACCCGGGCACTCCCCGACGCTGTCGTGGCGGCCCACGGCGCCGTCGACGGACTGGTCAACGTGGCCGGCATCATCCATCGTTTCGCAAGGCTCAACGAGCTGGAGTTCGACGAGATCGAACGGGTGCTGAACATCAACCTCTACGGCGTGCTGAACGTGACAAAAGCGTTCCTGCCGCATCTACTGAAGCGTCCGACGGCGCACATCACCATCGTGTCGAGCATGGCGTCGTATGCCCCGGTGCCTGGTCAGGTGATCTACGGCGCGTCCAAGGGGGCGGTCAAAATGCTTGCGGAGGGCCTGAATTCCGAACTACGCGGCACCGATATACGCGTGAGCGTTGTGTTCCCCGGAGCCGTCAGAACGGACATCGCGGTCAATTCGGGCGCGATGACCCCGCAGGAAAACGAAGCCACGGCGAACACCATGCGGATGTTGCCGCCGCCGGTGGCCGCTGCCAAGATCGTCCGCGGCATCGAGAAGAATTCCTACCGGGTCTTCGCGGGGTTCGACGCGTTTGTGCTTGACAAGCTGAGCCGGGTGGCGCCGCTGCTGGCCGCGAGGCTGATCTGGAGGCAGATGCGGGACGTGCTGCCGCCGGCGCGCTAAGAGGCGAGGAGCTTGCCCGTGCCCAGATCCGAGTAGGCCTCGGCGAAACGGCCGAGCACCGCGGTGACGATATCCACCGAGTACATCTGATCCGGCGTGATGGCCCACATACAGAAACCCCACGCCGGGCTCTCGCGGTAGGCGGTCCACATCTGCTCGCGATCGGGCGCCGACGTCACGCCCGCGTCCAGCAGCCGTCCGCGGTAGTTGTCAAGCAGTTCCCGCTCGTGTGCGCGACGGAGGTCCGGTGGCAGAGCGCCAATGAGTGAATAGCCGACATCGTGCGACCACGACCCGCGCCGAACCAGTTGCCAGTCGAGGACGCCCATTCGGCCGTCGGGAAGCGCGTATGTGTTGCGCGGATGTGGATCACCGTGCAACAGCGTGAGCGGGTCACGGGAGACCTGCTCCTGCAGCTTCCAGAATGCCGCTTCCATGGTGTCCGCATCCGTACCTGCGGCGTCGAGCTGCGCTTTCTTGTGCGGATGATCGAGGAAGGCGCGGATGATCGCGAACCCACTGGCGCGCAGGAACTCGGCGAACCCCCCGGTGAGGGGGTGCTGCAGCCAGGACAGGTCGCCCCCTCTGGTCAGTCGCCGGCTGCCCCAAAAGGGGGCGTGCACCTGGCTCAGGGTGCACAACAGCTCGTCGACCTGCTCTACCGAAAGTCCGGCGACGGCATCGGGAACCTGAGCTCCGCGCAACGAAATGTCTTCGCCGACAATGATGAACTGCGACGGGCCGTCCAGATGATCGGCGAAGTACGTCGTCATCGTCTCGACGGTCAGATCGGCGCGAAGGTCGCGGTAGAAACGGGTCTCGTCATCGAGGAGGACGGTCCCGCCGCCGCCCTCCGACAGCTCCACATCGACAGCGTCGGGCAGGTCGTGCACCGTGCTCAACTGGGTCTTGAGGAAGAGGTTGCGCGGCAGTCGAGTGGCGGGGTCGGCGTACTCCACGTCGAGATGTACGTGAGATGTGGTGCCCTGCCAGGTGTGTCGCACCGCGACGCCGGTGACCTCCACCCCGGGGTCACTGCGGCGCAACAACGACGTCAGCACTTCGGGAGTGACGTCATTTGCAGAGCGCAGTGTGATGCACAGGTCCTGGCTGGCCATCGTAATCCTCGTCGTTGAGCGGGCTTGACCGTGTCACACCAACGACACGCTCGTTTACTATGACAGCTGACTGTCATAGTGACGCACGGTAGCACCGACCGACGTCAAGAGTGTGGGACTTCTCGGACCAATCCGAGGGAATGGCGGCGTGGGTGGATGTGGATCCAGTTATCCGCCTGATCGACTGGGACAGCGGAGCCGCAGAGGAATGGCCACGGCAGCACCATCACGGACCGATCGGCTGACGGCGTGGTCGTGTGCGCGGTGACAAGCGTCCGATGTTGTGCATCAATTGAACCGGCGGCTGCGCCGTGGGCCGCCCAGCTTTCTCCTCTCCGACGCGCGAAGTGGCTGGTCCATCCCCAGTACGCCGGGTCAGTTTCGCGAAGTCGTGGATCACCACACTCTTGCCCGCGACGACGATCCACCCACGTTGGACGAAGTCGGCGAGCACCTTGTTCACCGTCTCACGTGAGGCACCGACCAGCTGCGCGAGTTCCTCCTGGGTCAGGCCGTGCGCCACGCGTACCGCCGCGCCCTCCGGTTCGCCGAACCGGTGTGCCAGCAGCAGGAGTTGCTTGGCAACTCGACCGGGTACATCGGTGAAAATCATGTCCGACAATGCGTCCTGGGTGCGGCGCAGTCGACGGGCGAGCACCTGCAGCAACTGCTCACCGATCTGTGGCCAGTCCGCGATCCACGACCGCAACGCCGTGCGGTCCATCGACATCGTTTGCACCGCTGACACTGCGGTCGCGGTCGATGTTCGCGGGCCGGGATCGAAAATCGACAGCTCACCGAACATGTCAGAGGGGCCCATGATGGCCAGCAGGCTCTCGCGGCCATCGTCCATCCGTCGGCCGATCTTCACTTTGCCGTCGATAACGATGAACAACCGATCACCCGGGTCCCCCTGGGTGAAAACCTTGTGCCCCCGCGGAAAATGCACAGGCCGTAGGTTGGCGATCAGCGACGACACGGCCTCCGGTTCGACCCCTTGGAAGATCCCGGCCCTGGTCAAGATGGCGTGGGCATTCGGAGACAGGGGCATCGCAGTCCTTCAGTTCCGTCCAGGGCCACCCCCGGAGTATTATAGCTATAACTATTTAGCTATATGGATCTGATGATGGCAAGCGAGCACTGACGACGCTCGTTGACTATGACAGTCGACTGTCATACTGTCGCGGTAGCACCAGCCGACGTGAAAGGCGTGTCACCATGGCCCAAAACCTCTTCATTGCGTTGACCAACCCGATCGAGGGCGAGGACGACGCCTTCAACAAGTGGTACGACACCCAGCATGTGCCCGAGGTTCTCGACGTCCCCGGTGTCGTCTCGGCCCAGCGATACGACATCGTGGACCTGCCGGTCCCCGACGATCCGGATCTGCCTGCCCAGCTCCCGCCGCCGACGCACCGTTACATGGTGATCTACGAGCTGGAACAGGAGCCCGAAGTCGTCATGGGTGAGTTCCTCAAGCGGGTCATGGCGGGCACGCTGACACTGGGCGAATGGCTGGACCTGACCACCGTGGCGCTCAATGGCTGGACACCCCGCGGCGAACGCGTGGTGGCAGGGTCATAATGGGCGAACTGTTGACCGTCATGCGCGCGCAGCGCGCGTGCCGGCGATTCGATCCTGACGGCAAGGTTCTCGACGCCGACGTGGAGCGCATTCTCGAGTCCGCCGTGCACGCGCCGAGCGCCGAGAACACCCAGCCGTGGTCGTTCGTCGTTGTCCGAAACGAGGACACCAGAGCCCAACTGGCCGGCTGGTGGACCGAGACGTGGAACGCAGGGGGCGGCGACTTCATCCGCCAGAGCGTCGACGACAAGGCGCTGGTGGCCGACCTCGAATATGGCTTCAACCGAGGCGGATTCGCTGCGGCACCGGTGGTCGTCGTGGTCTGCGCCGACACCGAACGAGTGCCGGAGATCTACGCGCCCTCCTCGATATATCCCGCGGTGCAGAATCTCCTTCTTGCCGCGGCCGACCTGGGTTATGCGTCCTGCTTGACGACTGGGCTCACCACCTTCGGCATCGACCGGGTCCGCGAGAAGCTTCAGCTGCCTGACACGTTGCTGCCCATGGCCGCGGTCTACCTCGGCAAGTCGGCCAGAAAGCTGTCGCCGCCACGTCGTCGTCCTGCCGTCTCGGTGACGTACCGCGAGCAGTTCGGCAAATCCTGGTGACAACCGTGACGAGAACGGAGCGCCGCCAATGGCGTTGGCAATAACCGAGGACCACGGCGCGCTTGCCGACGTCGCTAACGCGATGGTCGCAGGACGCTCCGGCACGGCGGGTGCCCGCCGCATTCTGCTCGAGCCGAAGTCGGAGGACCGGTGGTGGCTTGACGACGGCCTGTGGAAGGAGATCGTCTCCACTGGTTGGCTCGGCCTGCATGTCGACGGTCGGTTCGGTGGCGAGGGGTACGGATTGCCGGAGTTGGCGATCGTACTGGAGCAACTCGGCCGCGCCGCTATCGGAGGGCCGTTTCTGCCGACGGTTGCGGCTTCGGCGGTCATCGCCGAAATTGGGACCGACGAACAGCGCCAGCGATGGCTGCCGGGGTTGACGTCTGGTGACATTGTGGCCGGCATCGGCGCGACCAGCGATGTGACACAGTCGGATTCGGTTGTCAATGTGGGTTCGGTCGCCGCGCTGGCGGAACCGGCCGCGGACATCTTCCTGATACCGGTCGGCGAGGATCTGGTGCTGGTCGAGGCGGGGAACGGCCTCACGACACGACGTATCGACTCCGTGGACCAGGTCATGCAACCGATTACTGTGCTGGAGTTGTCGTCGGCCCCGGTTGCCGATCTCTTTGCCGGCGGCGCAGCGTCCGCCGCACGGATCGTCCGGCTACTGGCCGCTGCGGAGGCGGCCGGCGGCCTTGCCGCCTGCACCGAGATGGCGACGGCGTATGCGTCGACACGCGAACAGTTCGGGCGCCCCATCGGCTCGTTTCAGGCCGTCAAGCACCATTGCGCGAACATGTTGGTCGACACGGAACTGGCGGTGGCCGTCACGTGGGATGCCGCGCGCGCCAACCCTTCCGAGGCCGAGCTGGCCGCGACGATGGCGGCGGCATACGCGCTGCCGGCCTATCAGCGCGTAGCGTTGCAGAACGTGCAGGTGCATGGCGGCATCGGCTATACCTGGGAGCACGACGCCCACCTTTTTGTCCGGCGTGCCACGGTGCTGCTGGCGTTCGCGGGTGGACAGGAGGCGTTGCGCGACAAAGTGACTGAACTTCAGATGGGCGGTCAACGACGTCACCACTCGGTCGAACTGCCGCCCGAGGCCGAGCAGTATCGCAGGGCCGCAGAGGAATTCCGGGCCGAGCTGCGGCGCACCGACGCCTCCGAACAGCAGAAGCTGTGGGCACGTAGCGGATACCTCCAGCCGCATTGGCCGAAGCCTTACGGCAGGGGCGCCGACTCCGTCGAACAGTTGATCATCGAGGAAGTGCTCGCCGGACTCGAGAAGCCCAGTCTCGGACTGGGCGAGTGGGTGGTGCCTACTCTGCTGCAGCACGGCAGCGACGAGCAAATCGAGCGCCTGATGTGGCCCAGTCTCGAGGGCGAGTTGCGCTGGTGTCAGCTATTCAGTGAGCCGGGTGCGGGCTCGGATGCGGCGGCGGTCGCCACCAAGGCCAAGAAGGTCGACGGTGGTTGGTCGGTGACGGGGCAGAAGGTGTGGACCAGCGACGCGATGAACTGTCAGCGTGGCCTGGCCACGGTACGTACGGATCCGAATGCGCCCAAACACAAAGGCATCACCGCAATGGTCATCGACCTTGCCGACCCGAGAGTTCGGGTCCAGCCGCTCACCGAGATCACCGGCGAGACGTTGTTCAATGAGGTGTTCTTCGACGATGCCTTCGTGCCGGACCACGACGTTATCGGGGCGGTGAACGCCGGCTGGACCGTCGCGATGGCGACGCTCGGCAACGAGCGGGTATCGATCGGCGGCGGATCGGTGACGATGACCGCCGATGCGTTGCTCGAGTTGCTGGCGCGTCACCGGGCGGACGACGGTGGTCTGACTCGCGATGTCGGTGCTCTGCTCACCGAAGCGTATGCCGCTGGGGCACTCAACGTTCGGCAGGCAGCCCGCGCTGTGTTCGATACCGGGCCCGGTATCGAGGGCAACGTCGCAAAATTGTTCGGTGCCGAGCATGCCCAACGCGTCGCAGAGCTGGCGCTGCGCATCGCGGGGCCGGCCGTGCTCACCGGAGGCGAAGGACAAGTATTGCACGACTATCTGTTCAGCCGCTGCCTCACCATCGCTGGCGGGACGTCAGAGGTCGTCAGGAATCTCATCGCCGAGCGCATTCTCGGGCTGCCCCGAGAACCGATTGTCAAGTAGATCAGAGAGGCACCAAATGACCTGTGCCGTAGTAGGAATCGGTCGCACAACGTACTCGCGAAGTTCCGGTCGTACCACCCGCGCCATGGCGGTGGCCGCGTGCCGGGATGCGCTCGATGACGCCGGACTGACGCCGGCCGACGTCGACGGCATCTGCACCTACATGGCCAACGACTCCGAGCAGCCGATCTACGTGGGATGGGCGCTCGGTATCGACGAACTGTCCTGGGCGAACTCGATGTACGGCGGCGGCAACCTGGTAGCCGACCAGATCGCCACCGCGGCCGCCGTCATCGAGGCCGGCATGTGCAAGGCCGTCCTGGTGTATCGGTCGCTCAACGGCCGATCAGGGTACCGGTTCGGCCACATCGAAGGCCCGATGCACGTGCAGCATCACGACCAGTTCGACACCGCGTCGGGTTTCATGGTTCCGCCGCAGTGGTTCGCCATGTGGGCTCGTCGCCACCAGCACGAGTACGGCTCCACCTGTGAGGATCTCGGCCAGATCGCCATCACCCAACGCGCCCACGCGGGACCCAACGAGCACGCCCTGCGGCGCGAACCGCTGACGTTGGACGACTATCTGGCGGCCCGTTGGATCAACGAACCGTTCCGGGTCCTGGACTGTACCTCGGAGGTTGACGGCGCCGTGGCGATCCTGATCACCGGGGAGGACATCGCGCGCAACTGTAAGCAGCCGCCCATGTGGCTGGTCGGATCGTCGAACTCTCAAGGCGGTGCCGGATGGACCGAATGGGATGATCCAACCGAAATGTATTCGCGCACTGCGGGTCCGAAGATCTGGGAGCGCACGGGGCTCACGCCGGCCGATATGGACGTCGCCTGCATGTACGACTGCTTCACCTACACCGTGATGGCGACGATGGAGGGCTTCGGCTTCTGCGAAAAGGGTGAAGTGGGAAAGTTCTTTGCGACGGGCCGGGCCACTTACGGTGGAGACGTCGTCGTCAATCCGCACGGTGGGCTGTTGTCCGAGGGCTACATTCACGGACTCAACCACCATTACGAGGCGGCGCTGCAACTGCGCCACTCTGCGGGCGTCCGTCAGGTCGACGACGCGCAGCTGGCACTGGTCACCGCCGGCGGTGGCCCGTTCGGCGGCGCGAATGTATACAGCCGGGAGAAGCCATGACCAATCCTGCTCTGCTGCCACCAGTTCCGGTTCCCGACCCTGACACCGCGCCGTACTGGGAGGGGCTTCAGAACGGCAAGCTGCTGCTGTGCCGCTGTGACGACACCGGCAAGTGGATTCACCCGCCGCTGGAGCGCAGCCGATACACCGGCGGTCCCGTGCATTTCGAGGCAGTCAGCGGAAAGGGCACCGTCTTCAGTTACATCGTGGTTCGCCAGGCGTTGGTGCCGGGCCGAATGCCGCCCTACGTCGTCGGGCTGATCGAACTGGACGAGCAGCCGGGGTTGCGGATCAACGCGGTCATCGATTGCGACCCTGCGGATGTCCGCGTCGGCCAGGAGGTCACTCTACGGATAGCCGACCTCGGAGACAGCGGCTACCGCATCCCCGAATTCGTCATCAAGGATTCTGCCTAGGAGCGCAAAAGCGCGTGAGTGCCGAGATCTGAATAGGCTTCGGCGAACCGACCCATGATGGCGCCCACGAGCTCTTCCGAGTACATCTGCTCGGGGGCGATGGCCCACAGGCAGAATCCCCAGGCGGGGCTCTCGCGGTAGCCAATCCACATCTGCTCGCGGTCGGGCACCGATGTCAGTCCGGTGTCGAGCAGCCGGCCGCGGTAATTGTCCAGAAGTTCGCGTTCATGCTCACGGCGAAGATCTGGCGGCAGCGCCGAGATCAGCGCATAGCCGACGTCGTGCGACCACGCACCGCGGCGAATCAGTTGCCAGTCAAGGACGCCCACGCGGCCATCGGGCAGCGCATAGGTATTGCGCGGGTGAGGATCACCGTGCAGGAGGGTCAGCGGTCCACGTGCTACCCGCTCTTGCAAGGACCAGAACGACGCTTCGATTCCGTCGATGTCGGTGCCGGTGGCCTTCAAAATCGGTTGCTTGTATGGCGCCTGGACAAGCGTGCGGATGATCGCGAAGCCGTTGGTGCGCAGGAACTCTGCGAACCCTCCGGTGAGCGGACCTTGAAGCCAGGACAGGTCACCCCCGTCGTTCAGACGCGGGCTGGCCCAGTGCGCGGCATGCACCCGACTCAAGGTTGTCAGCAGCTGATCGACCTGCTCGACCGAAAGTCCCACCACCGCATCGGGAACCTGCGCACCACGAAGCGTGATGTCCTCACCGAGGATCATGAACTGCGCGGGACCGTCCACATGTTCGGCGAAATAGGTCGTCATGGTCTCGACGTCGAGGTCTGCACGTAGGTCCCGGTAGAACCTCGTCTCGTCGTCGTAGAGCGCCGCCCCGGTGCCGCCTTCGGACAACTCCGCGTCGAAGTCCTCCGGTAGGTCGTGCACGGTGTTCAGCTGAGTCTTCACGAACAGCCGCCGCGGCAGTCGGGTGTCAGGATCGGCATATTCCACATCGAGGTGCAGGTGCGAGGTGGTGCCCTGCCAGGTGCGGCGCACGACCACATCGGTGACCGTGACGTCGGCATCGTGTAGACGGAGAAGCGCTGTCAATACGTCCGGGGTGATGTCGTCCGCGGAGCGCAAAGGAACGGGCAGTGCTGGGCTGGCCATGAGCAATCCTCGTCGACGAACTCACATTTGACAGTCAACTGTCATACTATCAGCGCTCAAGGCACGGCAGGACGGAACAGCGGAAGCCACACCCGGCTATCGTCTTCACCCGCTAGCGCCGGCCAGTCTTCGAAGAACACCTCGACCGGCAAGCCGACGTGGATGTCATCCGCGGATACGTCGACAACGTTGGTGATGAGCCGGACGTCGGGCTCGTCTGCGAGTTCGACCATCGCGACGATGTACGGCGGATCGAGCCCGGGTATCCATGGCTGCCGGTTGATGGTGTAGGCCGCAACGGTGGCCTGGCCGGACACGGGTTCTGGTGCCACGTCATTGCTTCGACAGCGCCAACACGCCGGTCCGGGCGGATGGAAGAAGCGCCCGCAGCCGTGACAGCGGTTGATCAACAGCTGCCCGTTGCGTCCGCCTGTCCAGAAGGCCTTCGATTCGGGTGTCGGGCTGGGAGCAAGCCGGGTTTGGGGTCTGACGTATATAGAGTCGGTCGTCATGAGGAGCTCTCCTGCCAATCGCAGCCGGTCAGTTCCGCGGACAGTTCCCACAGCCTGCGCGCGGTCTCTGGATCACGTGCATGTGCCGCGAGCTTTGTCGGTTTCGGCCTACCCCATTGATGGAAAAGCCCACGGGGTGCGATGTACGTCCCGCTCGGCAGATCGGTGCTGACTGCCTGGATGGTGGAGCGGGCACCGTCGGCGGGGCTTTGGGCGATGCGCGGGGATAGAGTGCGGCCGGCCCACCGCAGCAGTTTGGAGCCGTCGCGGGTGATTTCGGTGGCGGTCATGCCGGGATCGGACGCGTAAGCGGTCCGGCCCCGCCGCGCCAGCTCCTGCACGAAAAGAATGTTCGCCAGCTTGGATTCTCCGTACGCCGACCAAGGGTTGTAGCGGCGGGTGTGCCAATTGAGATCGTCGAAGTGCATCCGGGCCAGGGCGTGGTTGCTGCTGGCGACCGTAACGACACGATTGCGTATCCGGTCACCGAGCAGGCACGTCAGCGCGAAGTGGCCGAGGTGGTTAGTCCCCATGTGTGCCTCAAAGCCGTCGGCGGTACGACCGAGGGGCAGGCCAAGGACACCGGCGTTGTTGACCAGGACATCGACATGGTCGATCGTGTCGGCGAACTTGCGGACGCTTCCGAGGTCGGCAAGGTCCAGTTCGGCCACGTCGACATTTCCGTTGATGGAGGCTGCCGCCTCGTGCCCCTTGCTCAGGGTTCGGCACGCGATCACCACGTCGTGGCCTGCCGCGGCCAGTGCTGTTGCTGTCGCCTTACCCACGCCGCTATTGCCGCCGGTGACGATGATGCGCACCTGTTTGGGCTCCCTCCGGACTACGCGATTTTCCTAAACCGTAAACTATTTATCGCTTTAAGGAAATGAGGCGCCCAAACAGCGCTCACGTCACGGGAGATGAGGCGAGCCGCGCCCGCCGACCACGCCCGCGCAGCTTGCACGTATTTTGGAGCCGACGTGTATACCGAAGTCGACCTGGCCTGAAGTGCCGCAGAGGAATGAACATGGCAGACGATGTTGCGCCCGGCGACGGGGACGTGAGCAAGTCGACCCCGGAAACCGAACCGGCCGAGGTCAGCAGAAAAGACCGCGAGACGGAGGCTATCGCCGCCGAACTCGACAGCGTCGCCGCTGAGCCCGAATCGACCGCGGTCGAGGAGGACAAGCGCGAAGAGCGAGTCGCAGTCGGAGCTGACGCGGACGAGCCCGACCCGGCTGACGGGGACGCCGAGGACTACGACGAGGAGGCTGCGCCTGCAAAGTCGCGGATGTCGCACGTTCGGCTCGCGACGATTGCCGGGCTCGTAGCGGTGGTGGCTCTAGCCGGGCTGACCGGCTGGTTGGGGTTCAATGCGTATAAGTCGTACAAGGCCGAAGAGCAGCGCAAGCTGTTCCTGCAGGTCGGCCGCCAGGGCGCGCTCAACCTCACGACCATCGACTGGCAGCACGCCGAAACCGATGTGCAGCGTGTTCTGGACTCTTCGACGGGCACCTTCTACGACGACTTCCAGAACCGCGCAGCGCCGTTCGTCGAGGTCGTCAAACAGGCGCAGTCGAAATCGGTGGGCTCCATCTCAGAGGCCGGACTGGAGTCAGAATCGGAGAACGGAGCCCAGGTACTCGTCGCGGTCACCGTGAACACCACGAATGCGGGCGCACCTGAACAGCAGCCGCGCTCCTGGCGAATGCGTATCTCGGTCGAGAAGGTCGGTGGTGACGCCAAGGTGTCAAACGTCGAGTTCGTGCCGTGAGTAGCAGACACCGGATGCCCCCGGGCGGCCCCAAGAGCGAGAAGGAACCGACTGACGTGCCGGACGACACAAAAACCCCCGAACAGGGGCCTGCCGAGGACACCGTGCAAACGGCGGATGAAGCGACTGAGCCCGCTGACGCGACCACGGCGTCCGGTGAGGTGTCGCTCGAGTCCGCTGAGTCCGAAGAGTCGGACAAGTCCACCGACGATTCCGCGGAGCCTGACGACAATTCACAACCCACCGACGAATCAGAACCCGTCGGAGTCAAGCGTCGAATCGCGTGGCCACGCGTTCTCGCGTATGGCGTGCTGCCGGGCCTTGCGCTGTTGCTCGCGCTTGCGGCCGGATTCTTGCGCTGGGAGTACATTTCAAACGACTACGGGGCGTTACCGCCCGTAGCATCAGAGCAACATCCCTCTCCGGCGTTCGAATCGATGAACGCGGCCAAGGACAGCACGATCAAGATGCTGTCGTATAAGCCGGACACCGTCGAACAGCAGCTGAACTCGGCCCGCGACCTGCTGACCGGTGAGTTCCGAGATTCGTACACCTCGTTGATCAACGATGTGGTGATTCCGGGAGCCAGGGAGAAGCAGATCTCCGCGGTGGCATCCGTTCCGGCCGTGGCATCGGTGTCGGCAGACCCGAAGCATGCCGTGGTGTTGGTCTTCGTGAACCAAACCGTGGTCGTTGGCAAGGATGCGCCGTCCGATACCGCGTCGAGCGTTCGCGTGACGATGGACAAGGTGGATGGCCGTTGGCTGATTTCGGAGTTCGAACCCGTCTGATGCTCGAACCCGACACGATCGACGTCGCGACCCCGGCGGTACAGCTACGCGTTCAGTCGTGGGGTCCGGAAGATGCTCCGATCGCGTTGTGCCTACACGGTTTTCCCGACACCGCGCATGGATGGCGCAAGATTGCGCCGTTACTCGTCGACGCGGGCTGGCGGGTGGTCGCGCCGTTCAATCGGGGCTATGCGCCGTCGTCGTTACCGTCGGATGGTAGCTATCACATCGGTGCGCTGATGGACGATGCGCTGCGCGTGCTGGACGCGGTCGGGCCCACCGGTCGCGATGTGATGATCGGTCACGACTGGGGTGCCATCGCGGGTGCGGGACTGGCGGCGATGCCCGACAGCCCGTTCAAGAAGGCCGTGATCATGTCCGTTCCGCCGAGCGCATCGTTCAATCCGCCAGGCGGTCGGGTGCCCGATGCCGGGCGACTGGTCGCGACGTTGCCGGCGCAGCTGCTGAAGAGTTGGTACATCCTGTTCTTCCAGTTGCCTTGGCTGCCGGAACGTTCCGCCGAATGGATCGTGCCGCGGCTGTGGCGGAAGTGGTCGCCCGGGTATCAGGCCGACGAGGATGTGCGTCATGTCCAGGCTGCCATCGGCGCCCCGGATCGTTGGCGAGCCGCGCTCGGTTACTACCGCGCCGTTGCGCGCAGTCCCAAGGCGCCGGCACCGTATGCCGCGCTACATGAGCACTGGCTGTCGGCGCCCACAGTTCCCACCCTTTATCTGCACGGTCACGATGACGGCTGTGCCACCGCCGATTACGCGCACTGGGTTGAGAAAATTCTGCCCGACGGCAGCAAGGTGGAGGTCGTCGAACGCGCCGGGCACTTCCTGCAACTCGAACAACCTGGCGTCATCGGCCGCCACATCGCCGACTTCCTGGGGCACCCGGGCTAGCCTGGGCTCCATGCCGGTCCGCCGACTGTCTGCTGTGGATGCGCAGACATATTGGATGTCGGCGAAGATCCCGAACGACACCGTCCTGCTCTACGGTTTCGCCGGTGTGCCCGCCGACCCAGAAGCGGCCATCGAGCAGATCGCCGAGGAGGCCCGTCGATGTCCTGACCTGACGGTGCGTATCGACGACGGCGGACCCCTCACCTATCCCGCCTGGGTCCATCGCGACGTCGACCGGTCGCTGTTCGTTGTGCACGACATCGAAGACCGCACCTTCCAGGCGTGCTTGGCCCGGGTGCTTGATCTGACTGCAGAACGGCTGGATGCGCGGGTGGCGGCGTGGCGGCTGCATGTTTTCATCGGCGTCGACGGTGTACCCGGAGTGGCAGGCCCGGGCACGGTCGCGGTACTGCAGATCTCGCACGCGCTTGGCGGTGGCGGGCGAACCTCGGCGCCGGCCGCGATCATGTTCGGACGACGTGATGGTGTCGTACCGGGAATCGATGCCCCGCACTCCGGGATCTTTAATCTGCCGATCACAGGGTTTCGTGCTGCGCGAGCGCATCGCCAGATGCTGGAAGACACTGATGCGGGAAGGGTTCCGCCACCGGCCGATCTGCGTCAGGCGCTGCGGACCAATGCGCGACCGGCGGGGCCGCGACACGTGCGGACCGTGGTGCGGCAACGTTCAGATCTGTCTGGCCCCACCGTGACGGTCGCAGCGATGTCGGCGGTCTCCGGCGCTCTCGCTGCTCAGCTGCAGAGTCTCGGCGATGACCCCTCGAGCCTGGGTGCCGAGGTGCCGATGGCAAAGCCGCCACCGCGCTTGGCGTACAACCACTTCGGAAACGTCGGTGTCGGCTTATACCCGGAGCTCCCCGAGGCAGAACGCCTTGCGCGTATCGCTGCCGACCTCGGTGCGCGGCGCCGCCGAGCCGCGCACCCCGCGATACGTAAGGCGGACCTGGCCTTCGCTGCGACACCCGCGCCGTTGTTGCGGTGGGGCATGGACCGATTCGATCCCGATGTCCGCGTGTCGCGCGTGACGGGCAACACCGTGGTGTCCAGCGTGAACTTCGGTGCCGCAGACTTCACCTTCGGTGGTGCACCCGTGAAGGTGGCGACTGCCGTTGCTGGACTATCGCCGATGATGGGACTGACGCACGTGGTCGGAGGCATCGGTGACATCATCGCGATCGGCGTGCACGCGGCCGAGTCGGCAATCGGCGATATCGATGAGTACATCGAACGATTGGAAGCTGGGCTCTGACTGTGCCGTCGCCGACCTCGAGAAGAGCATCGCCGGGTCCGGTCGCCACCGAGCGCCAGCTCGAATTCGCAGACCACGTCGAACCCGTGCTGGCCCGGCTTCCGTCGCGTCGGATGAGCACCCCAGCCGAGGTCGCCGCCGCGAACGTCCACGGGGCCATCCTCGGCGTGGATGGGGGCTGGGCAGCGACTTAACACATGGCCTAGATTTTGTACCCATGACTGCATACGACTCCGCTGCTGACATAGGCCTGCTGATCCTGCGAGTCGTGCTCGGTCTCACGATGGCTGCGCACGGCTATAACAAGTTCTTTGGGAAGGGTGGCTTGAAGGGCACCGCCGGCTGGTTCGACAGCATGGGCATGAAGCCAGGCATGTTCCACGCCCGGATCGCCGCCACCACCGAGATGTCGGCGGGCATCGGGCTGGCGCTCGGGCTATTGACCCCGATCCCCGCCGCTGGCTTCGTCGCGCTGATGCTCGTAGCCGCCTGGACCGTTCACCGGCCCAACGGCTTCTTCATCGTCAAGGAAGGCTGGGAGTACAACCTGGTGCTGGCGGCATCGGCGGTCGGCATCGCAACCATCGGGGCCGGGAAGTACAGCCTCGACTACGCATTGTTCCGCTCCTCGGCTCTCTACGACTTCCTGCATGGCTGGTGGGGGCTGGCTATCTCGCTGGGCCTCGGGCTGGCTGGTGGCATCGGCCAGCTGGCGATCTTCTACCGACCGCCGGCCAAGGCTGAGGCCGCGTAGCTGGCCCGAGTCCGGCGAACTGATTCCACCGGCCTAGAACACGTTCTAGTCTTTCCGCCATGGGATTCCTCAAGCCCGACATGCCCGTCGTCGACTTCGCCGAGTGGAGCAAGGGTTCACGCTCCGAGAAGATCCGGCCGATGGCCGAACACTGGGCCGAGGTGGGCTTCGGCACGCCTGTCGTGATGCATCTGTTCTACGTCGTCAAGATCCTGCTCTACATCCTCGGCGGCTGGCTGTTCGCGCTCGCCACGACAGGCGTGGACGGGTTCACCAACGTCGCGCAGTGGTGGACCGAACCGATCGTGTTCCAGAAGGTTGTGCTGTACACCATGCTGTTCGAGGTCATCGGCCTCGGCTGCGGTTTCGGCCCGCTGAACAATCGGTTCTTCCCGCCGCTGGGGTCGATCCTGTACTGGTTGCGGCCCAGTACCATCCGGCTGCCACCGTGGCCGAACCGCATACCGCTGACCAAGGGCGACACCCGCACGCCGGTCGACGTCGTGCTTTACGGCGCGCTGCTGGTGGTGCTGCTCATCGGGCTGTTCTCCGACGGCACCGGACCGGTTCCTGCGCTCGGCACGGAGATCGGCGTGCTGCCGATGTGGCAGATCTGGACCATTCTCGGTCTGCTGGCACTGGCGGGTCTGCGCGACAAGGTGATCTTCCTGGCCGCCCGCGGTGAGGTGTACGGCTCGTTCGTCGTGGCGTTCCTGTTCGTGGGGTACGGGGTCGACATGATCATCGCCGCCAAGCTGGTCTGTGTGGCGATCTGGATGGGTGCGGCCACGTCGAAACTCAACAAGCACTTCCCATTCGTGATCTCGACGATGATGTCGAACAATCCGCTGATCCGGACGAAGTGGCTCAAGCGCCGGTTCTTCGAGCGGTTCCCCGACGATCTGCGTCCTGGCCCGGTTTCGCGGTTCATCGCTCACTTCAGCACCGTGATCGAGATGCTGGTCCCGTTGGCACTGCTGTTCTCTCACGGCGGCTGGCCGACGTACATCGCGGCGTTCGTCATGCTGTGCTTTCACTTCGGCATCCTGTCGGCGATCCCAATGGGCGTGCCGCTGGAGTGGAACGTCTTCATGATGTTCTGCGTCATCACGCTTTTCGTCCGCCACGCCGAGGTCGGGCTGTCCGACATGACCACGCCGCTGCCCGTTGCGCTCTTCCTGCTGCTGGCCATCATCGTGGTGCTCGGCAACCTGTTCCCGCGGAAGATCTCGTTCTTGCCCGGCATGCGGTACTACGCCGGAAACTGGGACACCTCGTGGTGGTGCATCAAGCCGTCCGCCAACGAGAAAATCGAGCGCGGACTCGTCGCCATCGCCAGCATGCCTGCCTCGCAACTCGAAAAGGTTTATGGCAGTCCCGAACAGGCGATGATCTACCTCTACAAGGGATACGCGTTCCGCGGTTTCAATTCTCACGGCAAGGCGCTGCTGACGCTCGTGCACAATGCGCTCGCCGGCCGCAACGAGGATGACTACGTGATCACCGAAGGCGAGCGGCTCTGCAGCACCGCGGTCGGCTGGAATTTCGGCGACGGCCATATGCACAACGAGCAGCTGATCGCCGCGATGCAGAAGCGGTGCAACTTCGACCCCGGCGAGGTGCGCGTCATCATCCTCGATGCGCAACCGTTTCACCGGCAGCGTCAGGAGTACCGGTTGGTCGACGCGGCGACGGGGGAGTTCGAGCGGGGCTACGTCAACGTGTCCGACATGGTCACGGGGCAGCCGTGGAGCGATGACATCCCCGTGCACGTGACGTGGCAGAAGGACCGCGCTGACGCTCCGTGATTGGTCTTCCGTCGTGGTGCTGCGTACGCGACGGCCAGACCGCCTAACGAGCCATACAGTTCTTTGATTGCGGGTCGGACGCGTTTGACCGTAACGAATTCACAGCGGTAAGTCGTCTGCCTACCGGATGTCAGGCGGTTTGAAGTGTGACCTACCAACCAGTAGGTTGACCTAGTAAACTTTGTTCTCTACTTTCGGGATTACCCTTCGGGACTTACACGACTTTCAAAGGAGATGGGTCATGGCTGAAGCCGTCATCGTCGAGGCTGTACGATCGCCAGTCGGCAAGCGCAACGGCGGCTTGTCGGGTGTTCACCCCGGCGAGCTGTCGGCGCAGGTGCTCAACGGTCTCGCCGAGCGCGCGGGCATCGATCCCGGCATCGTCGACGACGTCATCTGGGGTTGCGTCATGCAGGCCGGCGAGCAGGCCCTCGACATCGCGCGTACCGCCGTGCTGGCGGCGGGCTGGCCCGAGAGCGTGCCCGGTGTGACCGTCGACCGCCAGTGCGGGTCGAGCCAGCAGTCCATCCACTTCGCCGCAGCCGGTGTGGTCGCCGGACACTACGACGTCGTCGTCGCCGGCGGTGTGGAGTCGATGTCGCGTACCCCGATGGGCGCCTCGCTGGCCAACGGCGGGCATCCCTACCCGGAGGCCTTCCGCAACCGCTACAGCCAGACTCCGAATCAGGGCATCGGCGCCGAGATGATCGCCGAGCAGTGGGGCTTCGACCGCACCGCAGTCGACCAGTACTCGCTGGACTCCCATGAGAAGGCCGCCGCCGCACAGGATGCCGGCGCCTTCGACGACCAGATCGTCGGCATCAAGGTAACGGACGGCTCGGAAAGCTCAGCGGTGCTCAAGGACGAGGGCATCCGCCGTGGCACCACCATCGAGAAGATGGCGGGCCTGAAGCCGGCGTTCAAAGAGGACGGCGTGATTCACGCGGGTAACTCCAGCCAGATCTCCGACGGCTCGGCCGCCATCCTCTTCATGTCCGCCGAGAAGGCGAAGTCCTTGGGGCTCAAGCCACTTGCGAAGGTGCACACCGCCACGCTGGCCGGCGCCGACCCGGTGATCATGCTGACCGCGCCGATTCCGGCCACGCAGAAGGCGCTGAAGCGCTCGGGCCTGCGGCTCGAGGACATCGGCGTGTTCGAGGTCAACGAGGCGTTCGCCCCGGTGCCGTTGGCATGGCTCAAGGACATCGGCGCCGACGAGAAGAAGCTCAACCCCAACGGCGGTGCCATCGCGCTGGGCCACCCCCTCGGCGGCTCGGGCGCACGCATCATGACCACGATGCTCTATCACATGCGGGACAAGGGAATTCAGTACGGCCTGCAGACCATGTGTGAGGGTGGCGGCCAGGCCAACGCCACCATCATCGAGCTACTGTGACCGCTGAGGTGACCGCTCCCGCCGCTCTCACCGAGCGGCGGGGCAACGTCCTTGTCATCACGATCAACCGGCCGGAGGCGCGCAACGCCGTCAACGGCGCGGTGAGCATCGCGGTCGGCGATGCCCTACAAGCAGCGCAGGACGATCCCGAGGTTCGCGCCGTCGTCATCACCGGTGCAGGCGAATCATTCTGCGCCGGAGCGGATCTCAAGGCCATCTCGCGCCGCGAGAACTTGTTCCATCCCGACCACAGCGAGTGGGGCTTCGCGGGATACGTCCACCACTACATCGACAAGCCGACCATCGCGGCCGTCAACGGCACCGCGCTCGGCGGCGGAACCGAGCTCGCACTCGCCAGCGACCTCGTCGTCGCGGAAGAGCGCGCAAAGTTCGGCTTGCCCGAAGTCAAGCGAGGGCTGATCGCCGCCGCCGGTGGTGTGTTCCGCATCGTCGATCATCTGCCGCGCAAAGTGGCGATGGAGCTGCTCTTCACCGGCGAGCCGATCAGTTCCGCCGATGCGCTCAAGTGGGGGCTCGTCAACCAGGTCGTCCCCGACGGCACCGCCGTCGACGCGGCAATCGCTCTGGCCGAACGGATTACGTGCAACGCACCGCTGGCGGTGTGGGCAAGTAAGCGGGTCGCGATGGGTGTCGACGACGGCGTCATCACCGGCGACGAGGCCGGCTGGATGAGGACCACGCGTGAAATCGGAACGCTCATCCGTTCCGAGGACGCAAAGGAAGGGCCGTTGGCCTTCGCAGAGAAGCGTCAGCCGGTCTGGAAAGCCAAGTGAGCCAAGTAGGAGAAACCAAGTGAAGCGCACGATCTACGACGCCGAGCACGAAGCGTTCCGCGACACCGTCCGGGGTTACATCGAAAGCGAACTGGTCCCCAACACTGAGAAGTGGGAAGAGGACCGCATCGTCGACCGGTCGGCCTACGTGGCCGCGGGCAAGCACGGACTCATCGGATTCAACATGCCCGAAGAGTTCGGCGGCGGCGGCACCGACGATTTCAGGTTCAACGCGATCATCGACGAGGAGATCGCCAAGGCCGGCGTCCCCGCGCCCGCGCTGAGCCTGCACAACGACGTCGTCGGGCCGTATTTCAAGGACCTGACCAACGACGAGCAGAAGCAGCGTTGGCTGCCCGGAATCACGAGCGGCGAGACCATCATCGCCGTCGCGATGACCGAACCCGGTGCGGGCAGCGACCTGGCGGGCATCCGCACGTCGGCGGTGCGCGACGGTGACGACTGGATCGTCAACGGCTCCAAGACCTTCATCTCGTCGGGCATCAACAGCGACCTCGTCGTCGTCGTCGCCCGAACCGACCCCGAGGCCGGACACAAGGGCTTCTCGCTCCTCGTCGTCGAGCGCGGGATGGAGGGTTTCACGCGCGGCCGCAAGCTGGAGAAGATGGGCCTGCACGCGCAGGACACGTCCGAACTGCACTTCGAGAACGTCCGCGTTCCCGGCGCCAACCTGCTCGGCAAGGAAGGTCGTGGCTTCTACCACCTGATGACCAACCTGCCCTCGGAGCGGCTCTCGATCGCGATCACCGCCGTCGCGGGCGCCCGCGAAACCTGGCGGCAGACACTGCAATACGCCAAGGACCGCAAGGCGTTCGGCCAGCCGATCGGCAGTTTCCAGCACAACCGGTTCCTGCTCGCCGAGATGGACACCGAACTCGAGGTCACCGAAAACTACATCGACCGGTGTCTGCAGGGTGTCGTCGACGGAGAGCTGACCGCCGTCGAGGCGGCCAAGGCAAAGTGGTGGGCCACCGAGGTCGCCAAGAAGATCGTCGACCAGTGCGTGCAGTTGCACGGCGGCTACGGCTACATGCTGGAGTACCGCGTTGCGCGCGACTACGTCGACGGACGCATCCAGACGATCTTCGGTGGCACGACCGAGATCATGAAGGAGATCATCGGCCGCGACCTCGGCTTGTAGCCGGCTCGGCCGGCGTGGCCTATAGCCGGCTCGGCCGGCGTGGCCTGTAAGCCCTAGCCGATCGGAGCGTCCGCGGCAGGCATCGGCTCGGTCGGCGCCTCCGCGGCTCCCGCAGTGGGGGGTGCCGTCGGCGTCGTGGTCGTCGTCGTGGTGGTCGTGGACGTGCTCGACGTGCTCGTCGGCGTGAGCGCGTCCGGCGGCGTCTTGGGATCCAGCACCGTGTCGATCAGATAGATCCGCGCGTTCTTGGCGAAGATCGCACCGCAGAGAACCTTGGCGGTGTCGTTGACCTTGATGTCGCCGCCGTCGCCCTCGACCTTGATCTCCGCGCCCTGCTGGGTCGGCCGCTGGCCCTTGACGTCCTCGTTGCCGAGGAGGCCGAGGAAGTCGTGGTAATAAACCAGATCGCTGAGCGCGGCCGGATCGGCCTTGAGCGCATCGAGCTGAGCCGGAGCCAGCTTGGCGAACGCCTCGTTGGTCGGCGCGAAGACGACGTACGGGCCGTTCTCCAGAACCGGGACGATGTTGACCGCAGGGTTCAAACCGCCCGAGATCGCCGAGTAGAAGGTGCTGACGTCCGGGATGCTCTGCAGCGCGGTGCCCACCGGAACGTTCGCCAGATCCTTGTAGCTCGGCACCGACGTCTTGAAGGCATCGCAGCCCGAACCCTGGGGATCGGGGATCTCGAGCGTCGGTGCCGGCTCGGTGGACGGTTGCGCGTAAGCGGTCACAGCCATCGGCACCGATACGGCGATCGCGGCGATTCCGGCGACGGCGCCAATGGCCTTGCTGGTGCGGGTCTTCACGTAAGTGCTCCTCAGGTCTTTAGTGCATCGCATGTTAAAACGCCGAATGCGGCATCACCAAAGCGAAGACCCCGTCAAACCTACGTCGCAGGTGCTCTGACCTGCGAGTTGCGGATCTTGCCACACAACGCCGCCGCGACGAAGCACAGGCCCCCGGCGAGGTAGAACGCGGTGTCGTAGCCGCCCTGCAGATCGCGTAGCCATCCGGCGCCGGCGGCGGCCATCGCCGCGCCCAGCTGGTGGGAGGCGAAAACCCAGCCGAACACGATGGGGGAGCGGCTGCCGAAGTAATTCCGACACAGCACGATCGTCGGCGGGACGGTGGCCACCCAGTCCAGGCCGTAGAAGATGACGAACACCCACGTGCTGGGTTCGGCGTGCGGCGAAAGCAGCGAAGGCAACGCCAGCAGCGAGACGCCGCGGCCGGTGTAATAGGCGACGAGCAACAGGCGCGGATCGACCCGGTCGGTGAGCCAGCCCGAGAACACCGTGCCCGCGACGTCGAGAATGCCGATGGTGGCCAGCAGGCCGGCCGCGACGGTCGTCGGCATGCCGTGGTCATTGGCCGCCGGAATGAAGTGCGTGCCGATCAATCCGTTCGTCGTCATGCCGCAGATCGCGAAGCTGGCCGCCAGCAGCCAGAACGCCGGAACACGCGCGCCGATCAGCAGTCCGTCGAATGCGGCGCGGAAACTCGACGCGGGCACCGTCGCCGGTTCAGTGACAGCCGTCGCACCGTATGCCGTTAAACCCTTGTCCTGCGGATGATTTCGCATGAACACCAATACCAATGGAACCACGCACAGCGCTGCCGCCGCGACGATCAGCGATGCCCAGCGCCAGCCGTGCCGGGTGGTGACCTCGGCGACGATCGGCAAGAAGATCAGTTGCCCCGTCGCACTAGCGGCGGTCAGCACGCCCGTCACCAGGCCGCGCCGCGCCTCGAACCAGCGCGTCGCGATCGTGGCGACGAAGCCCATCGAGATCGCACCGGTGCCCGCGCCGACGAGCACACCCCACAACAGGACCAGCTGCCAGCTCGCCGTCATCGTCACCGACAGGGCCGAACCGCTCGCGATCATGAGCAGCGCCCCCGACAGCACCGGCCGCACGCCGAAGCGGTCCATCAGAGCCGCGGCGAACGGCGCGGTGAGACCGAACAGCGTCATGTTGACCGACATCGCCAGCCCGACCACGCCGTGCGACCACCCGAACTCGTGGTGCAGCGGGTTCATCATCACGCCTGGGACCGAGCGGAAGCCCGCCGCGCCGAGGATCGCGACAAAGCTCACGGCCGCCACGACCCAGGCCCAGTGGACTCTGGGCACGGTCCGGCGCGCGGCGGTCGACGTCACCGCATCACTGTGGTTCACCACGGCCTGCGGCGACTAGTGGCATGAATGACAGCATTCGTCAAAAACATGCCAAACTGGGGGCGTGCACCGTGTCGCCGTCCTGCTGTTGCCGCCCGTGGTGGGGTTCGACGCCACCATCGCGCCGATGATGTTCTCGAATGCGAGCGACGCCGACGGCAACCGTCTCTACGAGGTGGTGACGTGTGCGCTGTCGCGCGACCCGGTGGCCGCGACGACGGGATTCGCCGTGGTCGCCGAGGCCGGACCGGAAGCGCTGGCCACCGCCGACACCGTTGTCATCCCCGGCACGCGGTACCCGGCCGCGCGAGTCGACGGCAGGCTGACACCGGACGTCGCCGCCGCCTTGGCGCTGATTCGTCCCGGCACCCGACTGGTGTCGATCTGCACCGGCGCATTTGTGCTCGCGGCGGCAGGACTGCTCGACGGGCGGCCTGCCACCACCCACTGGCGATTCGCCGACGATCTACGCCGGTTGCACCCGCTTGTGCGCGTCGACGAGAACGTGCTCTTCGTCGACGACGGCGATGTGCTCTCGTCCGCGGGTTTGGCGGCGGGAATCGACCTGTGCCTGCACATCATTCGATCCGATCACGGCTCGCAGGTGGCCAACACCGTCGCGAGATATTGCGTCGTACCACCGTGGCGTGAAGGCGGACAGGCCCAGTTCATCGACCGACAGGTGCCCGCTCCCGATCACTACTCGACCGCCGCGACTCGCGAATGGGCGCTGCAGCATCTCGACGAAGAGCTCACGGTGCCGCGGCTGGCCCGGCATGCCAAGATGAGCGCGCGCACCTTCAATCGGCGGTTTCGCGAGGAGACCGGTCAGGCGCCCGGCGCGTGGATTCGAAGCCGCCGCATCGATTTTGCGCGTCAACTGCTCGAGTCGCGCGACCACTCCGTCGACGAGGTGGCCAGATTGTCGGGCCTGGGCTCAGGTGGCAACCTTCGGCATCATCTGCGCCGCGGAGTGGGGATGTCCCCGTCGAGTTACCGCAAGGTCTATCAGGGGGCCTAGC
This sequence comes from Mycobacterium sp. 29Ha, assembly GCF_032883055.1. Taxonomy (NCBI): domain Bacteria; kingdom Bacillati; phylum Actinomycetota; class Actinomycetes; order Mycobacteriales; family Mycobacteriaceae; genus Mycobacterium; species Mycobacterium sp. 29Ha. The sequence goes on along the minus strand of NZ_JAMQTI010000008.1, from coordinate 66,216 downwards.
TGCCGTCGGGCAATACCGTCGCGACCATGCAGGCGAGGTCGTCGGCGGTCTGCTGGAAATCGCTGACACCGCAGCTCGCATGGACCAGCGCCCCGACGAGACCGAATTCGAGCGTCTGCGTCACCTCCGGCCACGCGCCCGAGCGGAGCATGGTGCGTACCCGCCGGTGATACTCGGCGTTGATGCGCTCCAGCACGGACCGCACGGACGGGTCGCTGCACACCAGTGCGCTCGAGCAGGCGGCCGCCAGGCCGGGCTCGTCGGCCAACAACATCACCAGATGGGAGAACTGCGCGACGATGCGTTCCTTGGCATCACGTTCGATGTCGACATCCAACGGAACGGCCCGCAGTCGGGCGAGGTAGATCTCGGCGACGATCGCGTCTGTCGACCAGAAGCGCTCCCGCAGCGAGCCGATGGAGATGCCTGCGCGCTTACTGATCGCCTGCATGGTGATGTCGGAATACGGCACCTCGCGGAGCAGTTCGACGGTCGCGCTGATCACCTTGCCGGTTTCCTCGTCGTCGCGGTCGCGATCGTCGTATGACCGCAGGTGCACGACGCCGGCCATGAGTCAGTGTCCCGCGCTCGTACAGAGGCGCTCCGAGACTTCCCACAGACGCTGTGCCTGCGCGGCGTCCGTCGCGTAGGGCGCTGGGCCTCCTTGGTCGTCCTGAATCCGGCAGTCCGCCAGGTACACCGATCCGACGTCGGCGAGATCGCTGCTCACCGCAGCCCACACCTGGGTGGCCGCGCCCTGCTCGGGCATGGTGAAGTCGCGGCGTACGTCGACCTTCTGCTGGCCGGGATCCGACGAGACGAACTCCGTCAGGGCGGTGAAGTCGTCGCGCGACATGTGGCGCGCGAGTGACGTCGCCACCACGCCCGGATGCACCGCGTACGCCCTGATGGCCCGGTCGCGCAGGCGCCGGTCCAGTTCGACCGCGTGCAGGATGTTGGCTGTCTTCGAAGCGCCGTACGCCGCGAACTTGTCGTACTCGCGGTGCTGCCAATTCGGGTCGTCGAGGTCGACGTCGGCCAGCCGGTGCCCGTCCGACGACAGGTTCACGATGCGCGCACCCCCGGCCGCGCCGAGCTGCGGCTCGAGTAGGTGCGTGAGTTCAAAATGGCCGAGATGGTTGGTGCCGAACTGCATTTCGAAACCATCGGTCGTTCGGCCGAACGGTGTGAACATGACTCCCGCGTTGTTCATCAGCACGTGAATCGCGGACGCCATGGCACCGATGGCTTCGGCAGCCGACCGGACCGCGGCCAGGGAGGTGAGGTCCAGTTCCACCGTCGACGTCTTGGCATCGGGAACCTCGGTGCGAACCCACGCCTCGGTGTCGGCGAGGGCGGCCCGATTGCGCGCGGCGAGGATGACGTGCGCACCGGTCGTGGCGAGTGCGCGCGCCGACTCCCTGCCCAGGCCGGCCGATGCGCCGGTGATGACGCAGACCTTGCCGTTCAGGTCGACGCCATCGACGACCTCGAGTGCTGTCGGCGCTGATGTCACCTCGTCAATATGACACGGCTCGTGACTTACGATGTCGCGCATGCCTGAGCCGCTCATCGTGCCCATCCGTGGGCGTGCGCCGTCGCTGCACGCCGAGAGCTGGGTCGCGCCCAACGCGAGCCTGATCGGTCAGGTGACGCTCGGCGCCCGCACCAGTGTCTGGTACGGGGCGACACTTCGGGCTGAGGCCGAACCGATCGAGATCGGCGCGGGCACCAACATCCAGGACGGCGTCACGATCCACGTCGACCCCGGCTTTCCAGTCCGCATCGGCGCCAACGTCAGCGTCGGGCACAACGCCGTGCTGCACGGCTGCGAGGTCGAAGACGGCTGCCTCATCGGGATGGGTGCGGTCATACTCAACGGCGCCAAGATCGGCGCGGGCTCGCTGATCGCTGCGAGCGCATTGGTGCCGCAGGGCTTCGTCGTACCGCCGCGGTCGTTGGTGGCCGGCGTGCCCGGCAAGACGCGGCGCGATCTCAGCGACGCCGAAGTGGCGCACAACCGGCACAACGCGCAGGTGTATCAGGCACTCATCGAGCTGCACCGTGACGCGAACAACAGCTGAGCGCCTTAAGGTTGCGATCCCGCGCAGTCCGGGTACAGCCGTACGGTGAGCAAACTGCGAATCCTGGTCACCGGCGCCACCGGCTATGTCGGATCGCGGCTCGTCACCGCCCTGCTGGACGCGGGCCACGACGTTGTCGCCGCCACCCGAAGCCCCGCGCGGCTCGCCAAGTTCGGCTGGCAGGACCGCGTCACCGGGGTGGCGCTGGACGCCCACAACCAGGAGTCGGTGCGGCATGCGTTCGCAGCCGCCGGACCCGTGGACGTCGTTTACTACCTCGTCCACGGCATCGGGCAGCCGGGCTTTCGCGAGGCGGACAACCGGGCGGCGGCCAACGTGGCGAACGAGGCCAAGAATGCCGGCGTTCGCCGGATCGTGTACCTGGGCGGGTTCGTTCCCGACGACGACGACCTCTCCGAGCACCTGAGCAGCCGGGCCGAAGTCGCCGAAGCGCTCCGCGTCGATGGCGGACCGGAGGTGGTCTGGCTGGGCGCGGCGATGATCATCGGGTCGGGTTCGACGTCGTTCGAGATGTTGCGCTATGTCACCGACCGGTTCCTATTGATGCCGATGCCGGGGTGGTCGGTCAATCCGATCGACCCCATCTCCATACAGGATGTCCTTTACTACTTGGTCGCCGCCGCGGACGAGAAGGTTCCTGCCGGTGCGTACGACATCCACGGTCCGGAGAGGTCCTCCTATGCTGACCTGCTCCGCGCGTGCGCACGCATTTCCGGCAAATGGCGGGCCGAACTGCCGGTCAACGGAGTGGATATCGGGCTGGTGTCGTTGGTGACATCGGCGGTGCTGCCGGTGCCAGGCGGCCTGGCCGCCGATCTTGTGGAGTCGCTCGATCACCCGATGATGGCCTCCGGCAACGGCCTTCGTGACTTGGTGCCCGACCCGCCCGATGGCCTCGTCGGGATTGACGAGGCCATCACCAGGGCTCTCGAGAGTCGCAAACCGCAACCCGTCGACGCACTCGCCGATCCGCACCATCTCGCCGACACGGACCCGGTGTGGGCGGGCGGTGACACCTTCCGCATTCGGCAGTTGGCCAGCCACATCACGCCTTCGTTTGCGCGACCGGCGCTGGGCCTGCTCGGCGTCGTGCCAGGACCCCTCGCCGCGGCTGTGCGCACCGGACTGGACACCGCCATCGGCCTCGTACCGAAGGCGAAGTCGGCGTGACCGAACCACCCGTAACTCGGCCGCGATGGTTGGCCGAGGTCAGGGACATCGTCGGTACCTGCCCGGTACCGCACCACGAGCCGCCTATCCTGATCCGCCGCCGACGCATCATCGTTGCCATCGTGTTGGTCATCGGCGCTGTGCTGCTTGGCTATTCGCTGGCCCTGCCGCCTGGAGACGCCTCGTTCTACTGGTTGACGTTGGCGCTGGCCGCGGTGTGGGCGGCCGGCGCGTTGTTGTCGGGCCCGCTGCACCTCGGCTGCATTCGGTTCCGTGGCCGCAACCAGCGCCCGTGGATCACTGGGACCGCGGTGGGCCTTTTGCTCGGAGCCGTCTTCATCGTGGGCGGATTAATCGCCCGCGAAATTCCTCCTGTGCGCGAATACATCACTCAGGTACTGGAATTTGCCAACTATGGGCCACTGCTATTGGTCACGTTCATCACCGTCGTCAACGGCGTGGCCGAAGAGATGTTCTTCCGCGGCGCTCTCTACACCGCGCTCGGACGGTTTCATGCGGTGCTGGTGTCGACGGTGTTGTATGTGATCGCGACGGGCGTCGCTACCGGTAACCCGATGCTGGGTTTCGCGGCGGTGGTCCTCGGCACCGTTTGTGCGATCGAGCGCCGCATCACCGGGGGGGTGCTCGCACCGATGCTGACCCACTTTTTCTGGGGACTGGTCATGGTGCTGGCACTTCCACCCCTTTTCGGCGTTTAGCGCAATGGATGCGCCAACTCGTCCTGACGCATCTTCGCCGCAACCAGCGCAATGGCCGCCAGTATCGCCGGAGCGATGCCGGCCACCAGGAAGATCGTCTGCATCGGAACGACTTTCGACAGCGGGCCGACGATCGCGAACGACAGCGGCATGAACGCCAGCGAGACGAAGAAGTCCAAGCTCGATACCCGGCCCAGCATCTCGGTGGGTACCCGCCGCTGCAGCAGCGTGCCCCAGATGACCATGCCCGCACCGTCCGTGACGCCGACGACGAACGTCGCGACTGCCATCCAGGTGAACGATGACGTGAAGCCGACGACCACCAATGGGATGGAGCCAAGACCCCACATCGCCATCATCACCGTCAGGTAGCGACGGGGTAGCCGGCCTGACGAGACCGCAAGCGCGCCAAGGGCGCTGCCCATTCCGAAGAACGCCAGGATGAAGCCGTACGTGCGCGCTCCGTCGTCGAACCGGTCGTTGGCGATGAACGGCAGCAGTACCTCGATGGGTCCGAGCACGACGAGCACGAACATGCTCGCGAACAGCAGCGTCCACAGCAGCCACGGCGTGCGGAGCATGAACACGAAGCCGTCCCGCAGATCGCGCAACACGTGCGCGCGTTCGACTTCGGGCTTTTGCGGCGGCGTCGACGCCGCCGGTCTCGTCGCGATCAGCAGGACGAGGCCGGTGGCGAAGAGTGCGGCGACCACAACAGAACCCACCGCCGGGAAGGTCGCACCGATCAACATGCCTGCGACGGCCGGACCGACCGCGCGCTGGAACACCGGGCGCACCACGCCTTCGACACCGTTGGCGGCCAACAGTTGTTCGGCGGGCAGGATCCTCGGCAGGATCGCGCTGTATGCCGGGAAGAAGAACGCGGCGGCGGTTCCCATTGCGGTGGCCGCGAGAGCCAGATGCCAGACCTGCAGCGCGCCAAGGAGTCCCAGGCTTGCGACCGCTGATGCCGCCACGACGTTCACCGTCTCGACGCCGATGATGATCTTGCGCTGGTTCATCCGGTCAGCGGTGATCCCACCGACCAGAACGAACGCGACGAAGGCGGCGCCGAAGCACGTCATCACGATCGACAACGACACCGGGTTGTTGTCGAGCTCGATGACCTGTAGGGCAAGCACGACGGCGAACATGCCGTCAGCGAAGATCGATAGCGTCACCGCCGCGATCAGCAGGCGGTACTCGCGGATCTGAAACGGTGCGAGCACGCGCCAACCGCCGGCGTCGCGCACCGGCTGTGGTGTCTCGAAGTGCGTACTCACCAACCGATGGTCGCCGATCGAAGGTGACCGAGTCCACCGATTTTCTGTGGTTAGGAGTCGGTGAAGTTCGGCTTCCTGCGCTCCTGGAAAGCGCGTGCGCCTTCACGGAAGTCGTGCGAGACGAGCAGCACCATTTGGCCCTCCGTCTCGCGGGCGATCGCGGGCTCCAGCTCGGTGAGCGTTGCGGCGTTGATGGCGTGTTTGGTCTTCCGAAGGGACACGGCGGGGCCGTCCATGAGTGCCGAGATCACCTTGTCCGCTTCGGCGTCGAGTTCCTCGGCGGGATGCACGGCGGTGACGAGACCCCAGTCGAAAGCATCGCCGGCGCTGATTCGTTCACCCATCAAGGCCATCCGCATGGCGCGGATACGACCGACCGCCGCGGCGATCAACGCCGAGGCTCCACCGTCGGGCATCAGCCCGATCTTGGTGAAGGCCAGCATGAAGAACGCCTTCTCCGAGGCCATTACGACGTCGGACGCCAACGCCAACGAGGCACCGACACCGGCGCATGGCCCCTGCACGACCGCGACCACCGGCTGTGGCAGGTCGACGATCGACCGCACGGCGTCGTTGGCGGCATTGAGAACCGATTCGGGCCCGTCGACCGACTTCTGTGCCTGGTCCTCGTCGCTGATGCCCGCGCCCGACGAGAAGCCCCGACCTGCACCGCCGAGGCGCACGACCTTGACCCGCGGATCGGTGGCGGCCTGTTCCAATGTCGAGGTGATGGTCCTGAACATCGCGGCGGTCAACGAATTGAGGCTGTCCGGCCGGTTCATGGTCAGCGACAGCACACCGTCGGCCAGATCGACGAGCAGGTCGTCGATACCGCTGTAGGTCTGCGCGCTCGAGTCGACGGTTGTCATTGCTGCACCCTAGGACCGAACCACTTGGTTATACAAGTAAGCTATGTCGGCGTCGACAGCGCTAGTCGGACGAAGGGCGGTAATTGGGTATGGCTGGACCACTTCAGGGATTGCGTGTCATCGAACTGGCCAGCATCGGCCCAGGTCCGCACGCTGCGATGATCCTCGGCGACCTCGGCGCCGACGTCGTGCGCATCGATCGGCCGGGAAAGCTGGGCGGCATTCCGAGCTCCCGGCGGGAAACCGCACTGCGCAATCGCCGGTCGGTGACCGCTGATCTGAAGTCCGACGAGGGTCGCGAGCTGGTGCTGAAGTTGGTCGCCAAGGCCGACGTGCTGATCGAGGGACTGCGCCCCGGCGTCACCGAACGGTTGGGCTTGGGCCCCGAGGATTGCGCGAAGGTCAACGAGCGGTTGGTCTATGGCCGCATGACGGGGTGGGGCCAGACCGGACCGCGGCGGCTGCAGGCCGGACACGACATCAACTACATATCCCTCAACGGGGTGCTGCACTCGATCGGGCGCGCCGGTGAGCGACCCGTGCCGCCGCTGAACTTGACCGGTGATTTCGGCGGCGGGTCGATGTTCCTGCTCGTCGGGATCCTCTCCGCGTTGTGGGAGCGGCAGACGTCCGGCAAGGGTCAGGTGGTCGACGCCGCGATGGTCGACGGGTCCAGCGTTCTGGCGCAGATGATCTGGGGCTTTCGTCAGGACGGCTTGTGGTCGGACGAGCGTGGCGTGAACATGCTCGACGGCGGCGCCCCCTACTACGACACCTACACATGCGCGGATGGCAAGCACATCGCGATCGGTGCGATCGAGCCGCAGTTCTACGCCGAGATGATCAAGGGCCTGGGCCTCGAAGGTGCCGATCTGCCCGACCAGAACGACATGGGCCGTTGGCCCGAACTGCGTGCGGCGATCGCCGATGCCGTCGCCGCCAAAGATCGCGACCATTGGGCCAAGGTCTTCGCCGACAGCGATGCGTGCGTGACGCCGGTGCTGTCCTTCGGCGAGGTCGAGTCCGAACCGCACATCACCGAGCGCGACACCTTCTACCGCGATGATTCGGCCCCCGGCGGCTACCTGCAGCCGATGCCCGCGCCGCGGTTCTCGCGCAGCGTGCCGCCCACCCCGACCCCGCCCGGTCCGGCGGGCGCCGACACCGAAGCCGTACTCCGAGACTGGGTTTGACGCCGGGTCTTTCCAACAGAGAGGGAACACACCAAGTGGAGATCAAAGACGCCGTAGCCGTCGTCACCGGGGGAGCTTCCGGGCTGGGCCTGGCGACCACCAAACGGCTGCTCGACAGGGGCGCATCTGTTGTGGTGATCGATCTGCGGGGCGAAGACGCCGTCGCAGCGCTCGGTGACCGTGCCAAGTTCGTCGAGACCAACGTCACCGACGAGGCCGCGGTCAGCAAGGCGCTCGATGTCGCCGAGTCGATGGGCCCGGTCCGCATCAACGTTAACTGCGCCGGCATCGGCAACGCGGCCAAGACGCTGAGCAAGGACGGCCCGTTTCCGCTGGATGCCTTCAAGAAGGTCGTCGAGGTCAACCTGATCGGCACCTTCAATGTGCTGCGGCTGTCGGCAGAGCGCATCGCCAAGAACGAGCCGCTCGGGGAGGAGCGCGGTGTCATCATCAACACCGCGTCCGTCGCGGCCTTCGAGGGCCAGATCGGCCAGGCGGCGTACTCCGCGTCCAAGGGTGGCGTCGTCGGAATGACCCTGCCGATCGCCCGCGATCTGTCCCGCGAGCTGATCCGCGTGTGCACCATCGCGCCCGGACTGTTCAAGACCCCGCTGCTGGGCTCGCTGCCCGAGGAGGCGCAGCAGTCGCTGGGCAAGCAGGTGCCGCATCCGGCCCGCCTCGGCGATCCGGACGAGTACGGTGCGCTGGCGGTGCACATCGTCGAGAACCCGATGCTGAACGGCGAAGTGATTCGTCTGGACGGTGCGATCAGGATGGCTCCCCGATGAGCGCTTGCGCGAAGAGAGAAGAGCACCGATGACGATCAACACCAAGTTCACCGAAACCTTTGGTATCGAGCATCCCGTCGTACAGGGTGGTATGCAGTGGGTCGGCCGCGCCGAACTCGTTGCGGCAGTGGCGAATGCGGGTGCGCTCGGGTTCATCACCGCGCTGACGCAGCCGACGCCCGCCGATTTGGCGAAGGAGATCGCGAAGTGCCGCGATCTGACGGACAAGCCCTTCGGGGTGAACCTGACGATCCTGCCGACCATCAACCCGCCGCCGTATGACGAGTACCGGCAGGTGATCGTCGACTCCGGCATCAAGATCGTCGAAACCGCGGGCTCCAACCCCGCACCGCACCTGCCGATGTTTCACGACAACGGGATCAAGGTGCTGCACAAGTGCACCTCGGTGCGGCACGCAGTCAAGGCACAGAGCCTCGGTGTGGACGGCATCAGCATCGACGGTTTCGAATGCGCGGGTCATCCAGGTGAGGACGACATACCAGGACTCGTGCTTATTCCTGCCGCTGCGGTCAAGATCGACATCCCGATGATCGCCTCGGGCGGGTTTGCCGACGGTCGCGGGCTGGTGGCTGCGCTCGCGCTGGGGGCCGACGGCATCAACATGGGCAGCCGCTTCATGTGCACCGTCGAGTCGGCGATTCACCAGAACGTCAAGGAAGCGATCGTGGCGGGCAGCGAGCTCGACACCGAGATGATCTTCCGGCCGCTGCGCAACACCGCCCGCGTCGCGAGCAACGCGGTCTCGCGCGAGGTCGTCGAGATCCTGAACCGCGGCGGTCAGTTCGAAGACGTCAAGGACTTGGTCGCCGGATCACGCGGCGTCAAGGTCTACGAGGTCGGTGATCTGGACGCAGGCATCTGGTCGGTCGGCACCGCGATGGGTCTGATCAACGACATCCCGACGTGCGGCGAGCTGGTGGCGCGGATCGTCGACGAAGCCGAAGAGATCATCACCGGCAGACTGGCCGGCATGGTCGAGGCCGACCAAGAAGAGAACGTCGCGTAGGACGGGATTTTTCAGAACACAGGAATCAGCGAAATGGGCCCCGCACTGGGGCAAACCGTTGCGGAAGAACGCGCGCCCTCAGGGCGCGCGTTTTTTCATACCGCGGTGGGCAGGGTGTGCTCGTCGTCGAGCTGCTCCGAGGTATCCCCCTCTACCAGGAAATCCCCGTGGTAGAGCGCCTCGAAGTCAACCTTGATGACATCAGCACTGGTGTCGTCGATCCACATGTACTGAACAGTAACCATCGCTATTAAGGAATCTTTGAGTCACGATTCGGAAAACGGTGGCAATTCTTACCGCCGGGTAGGGTCCGTCACTACCCGTCAGTAAGTTTCAGCTGGTCGGGGCGTCGAAGTGGATCGGGTTCGTCCCGTTGAGCAAAACCCAGGTGAAAAGTGCCGCTGCGATCGCCACGATCAGTAGGCCGATCGCAATCCTGGCCGACCACACCGTCCTGCCGAACAGTCGCGCGTCGACCGAGTACGCGCCCGCGCCGGCGAAAAGGAGTGCTGTGCCGCCGACCGCGATCAGAAACGGTGCGTTGAACGGGTCGGCCCACACCTCCGCGGCCGAGACGTTCACCGCCCACGCGTCGATCATCGCCGCGATGACAGCGCATGCCGCCAGCGGTGTCAGCACGCCGAGGAGCAGTCCGATCCCGCCCAGCAATTCAGTCGCCGTCACCATCAGCGCGGCGAAGGTCGACGGCGTCCACCCGCCCGCCTCCATGAAGCCGGCGGTGGCCTCGAAGCTGAACACCTTCAGTAGGCCGGCATGCAGCATTGCCCCGCCGATCCCGATACGCAGGATCAACAGGCCGACATCGATCAAGGGCGTGGTGCTCGAGGTGGTCGGTTCAGCGGTCGAGGTTGTCATACAGCGATAGACCGGCGATGGCCTCGGATCTCATCGCGGCGGTCATTGAACGCGGCATCGGTCCCCGTCGTGCTTAAGGGCAAGGGACACCTTGCAGCTGTAACTTATCATTGATAAGTTATCGACGGTATCCAACTAGCGGGAGGTCGCGACGTGCTTGAACGCATCGCAGGGCTGGCGATCAGGGCACCACGGCGCATCGTGGCGATTGCGGCGCTCGTCATGCTGGCGTGCGGGATTTTCGGCATCCCCGTCGCCAAGAGCCTGTCCGCCGGGGGCATGCAGGATCCCACCTCGGAGTCGGCGCAGGCGACGCAACTGCTGGTCGACAAGTTCGGCCAGGGCGACATGGAACTCGTCATCAGCCTCACCGACGACAGCGCGAGCGCCCAGAGTCCGGCGACGCGCGCGGTAGCCGCGGACATCGTCACGCAGCTGGAGGAATCCCCCAGCGTTGCGCAAGTGACGTCCGCGTGGACCGCACCGCCGTCGGCCGTCCCCGCGCTCATCAGCAAGGACGGGAAGACGGGTCTGATCGTCGCCGGCATCACCGGCGGGGAGAGCGGCGCGCAGAAGCACGCCAAGGATCTCACCGACAGGCTGGTCCACGACCGCGACGGGGTGACGGTGCGCGCAGGCGGTGTGGCGATGACCTACGTCCAGATCAACGCGCAGAGCGAAAAAGACCTGCTGATGATGGAAGCCATCGCGATTCCGCTGAGCTTCATCGTGCTGGTCTGGGTGTTCGGGGGGCTACTGGCCGCGGCGCTGCCCCTGGCCGTCGGCGGGTTCGCGATCCTCGGATCGATGGCCGTGCTCCGTGCAACCACCTATGTCACCGATGTGTCCATCTTCGCCATGAACCTCACCATCGCCATGGGTTTGGCGCTCGCCATCGACTACACACTGCTCATCATCAGCCGATACCGCGACGAGCTCGCCGGCGGCGCCGATCGGGACCGAGCGCTGGTCCGCACCATGACGACCGCCGGTCGCACAGTGCTGTTCTCGGCGCTGACGGTCGCGCTGTCGATGGTCGCGATGGTGCTTTTCCCGATGTACTTCCTAAAGTCGTTCGCCTACGCGGGGATCGCCGTGGTGACTTTCGCGGCGGTGGCGGCGATCGTGGTGGCGCCCGCGGCGATAGTCCTGCTCGGGGACCGGCTCGATGCATTGGACACCCGTCGGCTGTTCCGCCGGCTCCTCGGCAGGCCTGATCCGGTGCGCAAGCCCGTCGAGCAGATGTTCTGGTACCGCAGCACGAAATTCGTCATGCGCCGCTCGATTCCGGTCGCTTTCATCATCGTCACCGTGCTGCTCTTGCTCGGTGCGCCCTTCCTGGGTATCAAGTGGGGCTTCCCAGACGATCGCGTGCTACCGCAATCTGCCTCGGCGCGCGAGGTCGGTGATGAGTTGCGAACTGACTTCGCGGTGGACTCGTCGACCAACGTCACCGTCGTGATACCCGACGCCGCGGGGGCGACCCCGGCCGAACTCGATCGGTATGCGAGCGCACTGTCCCAGGTGGTCGACGTGTCGTCGGTGTCTGCACCCGGTGGTTCGTTCATCGACGGCCGGCTGTCCGGGCCGCCCGCCGCGGCGACCGGCATGAAGGACGGCAGCGCCTTCTTCACCATCGGCAGTACGGCGCCACTGTTCTCCGACGCCTCCGAAGCTCAGCTCGACGCGGTGCACGCCGTCAGCACACCGGATGGAAAGCCGGTGCTCGTCACCGGTCTTGCCCAGATCAACCACGACAGCTCACAGGCGATCACGTCGCGGCTGCCGCTGGTTCTCGGTGTCATCGCGGTCATCACCTTCGTGCTGCTGTTCCTACTCACCGGCAGCGTGGTACTTCCGCTGAAGGCGTTGGTGCTCAACGTGTTATCGCTGACGGCCGCGTTCGGCGCGTTGGTGTGGATCTTCCAGGACGGCCACTTGGGTGCGCTGGGCACCACGCCCACCGGGACGCTGGTCGCGAACCTGCCGGTGTTGTTGTTCTGCCTCGCATTCGGGTTGTCGATGGACTACGAAGTGTTCCTGATATCGCGGATCCGCGAATACTGGCTGAGGTCCGGCAAGACACGTGCGGACAACGACGAAAGCGTCGCACTGGGCCTGGCCAAGACCGGCCGGGTGGTCACCGCGGCCGCATTGCTGATGTCGATCTCGTTCGCCGCGCTGATCGCCGCCGAGGTGTCGTTCATGAGGATGATGGGCGTCGGGATGACGCTGGCGATCATCGCCGATGCCACACTGGTTCGTATGGCGCTGGTGCCCGCATTCATGCACATGCTCGGCCGATGGAACTGGTGGTCGCCCAAGCCCCTGGTCAAGTTGCACGAACGGATCGGGATCAGCGAGTCCGCAGACGATCCGACGCCGGTCCCGGAAACGCCACCGACGGCCGTGCCCGCGCGATGAAACGGCGACGCGCGCCACGTGGGTCAGGTGAGCAACTTCGCGACGAGATTCTCGACGCGACCACCGATCTGCTGCTGGAGACCGGGCACGCCAAAGAGGTGTCCATCCGGTCGGTGTCCAAGCGCGTCGGAGTGACACCGCCATCGATCTATCTGCACTTCACCGACAAGGACGCACTGCTGGACGCGGTGTGCGCACGGTATTTCGAGAAGCTCGACGAGGAGATGCAGGCGGCCGCCGCCGGTGAGGCCGCAGCCATTGACGCGCTGCGCGCGCAAGGTCTGGCGTATGTGCGCTTCGCGGTGAAAACCCCTGAGCTTTACCGGATTGCCACCATGGGCGAGGGGCGGCCGGGCAGCGACGTGGACACGATGCTGAACACCTCGGCGTTCGTGCACATCTGCAACACGGTCGAGGCCCTGATGACCGAGGGCATCCTGCCCCAAGACGACCCGACCACCGTCGCGCTGGAACTGTGGACGACGGCGCACGGGGTGGCGGCGATGCTGATCTCGCGGCCATACCTGCCGTGGGGTGAGACCGAGGCGTTCGCCGACCGGGTACTCAGAGCCGTCGTCGTCGGAGAGATCGTGTCGGGGGCAATCGGGCCGATGACCGCGCCGCAGGATGCCATGGCCAAGTTGAAGGGACTGCTGGATGCAGAACAACGTCGATAACCCGTTCTTCGCCCGCTTGTGGAAGGTGATGTCCACCCACGAGACCGATGCGATCAAGCGACTGCGGCGGGAGAACCTCGCCGGCCTGTCGGGTCGCGTGCTGGAGGTGGGTGCGGGCACGGGGACGAACTTCGAGTTCTATCCCGACACCGTGACCGAGGTGGTCGCCGTCGAGCCCGAACGTACGCTTGCCGAGGTGGCGCAGCAGGCGGCCGCCGCGGCCCCGGTACCGGTCACGGTCAGCACCGACACGGTGGAGCAGTACATGGCAGCCGGGGGTGAACCGTTCGACGCCGTGGTGTGCTCGCTTGTGCTGTGCTCGGTCGAGGATCCCGAAAGTGTTCTGCGAGAGTTACATTCGTTGTTGAGGCCGGGAGGTGAGCTGCGGTATCTCGAGCACATCGCCAGCAGCGGGGCGCGCGCCGGTCTGCAGAAGTTCGCAGACGCCACGCTCTGGCCGCGGCTGCTCGGCAACTGCCATACCCATCGGCACACCGAGCAGAGCATCGCCGGCGCCGGGTTCACCGTGTCGAGGGCGCGCCGCGAATGGACGATGCCGAGGTGGGTGCCGTTGCCGGTCGCGGAATTCGCGATCGGCCGCGCGGTGAGAGCGGCCTAGCCGAGCAGCGCGGGCAGTCGCTGCAGCAGGCTCGGCAGCGCGCCCGCTGCGGTCTCTCGCAGCGACACCGTCGCAGCCGCCGACAATGGAGTGGGTTCGGGGTTGACCTCGATGACCACTTTGCCGTTGGCCAGAGCCATCTCCGGCAGCCCCGCCGCGGGATAGACGATCGACGAGGTGCCGACCACGATCACGATGTCGGCCCCCGCAACGGCCTCGACCGAGCGTTGCCACTCGACGTCGGGCAGCGCTTCCCCGAACCACACCACGTTGGGCCGGATCATGCCGCCGCAGACGCACCGCGGCGGGTCTACGGTCTCGGCCGGTTCGGGCATCGAGGGCAACTCGCCGGTGTACGCCGATCGACAGCGATCACAACGGAATTCGAACAGGCTGCCGTGCAGGTGGTAGACGTTCTTGCTGCCCGCCCGCTCGTGCAGATTGTCGACGTTCTGGGTGACGACGTGCACTTCGGCGTAGTCCTGCCAGGCCGCCACGGCCCGGTGGCCGTCGTTGGGGTCGACTGAGCCCATCATGTAATGCCGCCACAGGTACCACGCCCACACCCGCTCGGGGTTGGCCTGCCAGCCCTCTGAGCTCGAAATTTCGTAGGGATCCACCTTGGCCCACAGCCCGGTCTCGGCATCCCGGAACGTCGGCACACCGCTTTCGGCCGAGATGCCCGCACCGCTGAGGACCGTCACTTGCACATGACCAAACTAGCGGCTTAGGCGATACTGAGCACGTGACCAAGTTGGGGGATTGGGTTTGCATCGACCACCGCGCTTCGAGCCCCCTGTTTGACCAGCTCAGAACGCAGATCATCGAAGGCGTGCGCGACGGCAGGTTGCCGCCGGGCACCCGTTTGCCGACGGTGCGCGAACTGGCCGGTCAACTCGGCCTGGCCGTCAATACGGTGGCCCGCGCCTATCGCGAGCTGGAGTCGGCGGGCGTTCTCGAAACCCGGGGCCGCTTCGGCACTTTCGTCGCGCGCGTAGACCCCGCCGATGCCGCGATGGCCACCGCCGCCCACACCTACGTGACGGCGGCCAAGGCGCTGGGAATCGAAAAGGCCGATGCGCTCCGCTACATCGAAATCGCCTTCGGCTAGCCGAATTCCAGCAGCGTGTTCACGGGGCGCACGGGGTCGAACAGACGAACCCGCTGACCGATCGAGACGACGGCGTTGAAGGCTTTGCCGCGTCCGGGCGGCATCGGCAAATCGTGCACCGCGCGGATGCCGGGCACGTCGTTGACCAGGTTTGCCAGCTGCGACGGCGTCATACTGAACGGCATCGGCGGCACCCGGTAGCGCAGCGTGGGCCGAAGCATCCCGCGGGTGATCGCCTTGGCGAACCAGGCCGGCGCCAGATCGAACATCATCCGGCCTCCAGGAAAGCGTTGCGCGCATGCGGCGATCAAACCGAGGGCCTCGTCGGGCTGCAGGTACATCAGCAGCCCCTCGGCGGTGATGAACACACCGTCATCGACGGGCACATCGTCCATCCAGCTGAAGTCAAGGGCCGACTGTGCGCGCATCTCGATACGCTCCGACGCTGGGAGCAGTTTGCGGCGTAATTCGATCATCGGCGGTAGGTCGACAGTGAGCCAACGGAATTCATCACCGACGGCGCCATCGTTGAGGCGATAGAAGCTGGTCTGCAGGCCCTCGGCCAGTGCCACCACGGTGGCCCGCGGGTGGTCGGTGAGGTAGCGACGCGCCTGGATGTCGAAGCCCAGCGCGCGCACCGCCATGTCCTGCCGCCGGCTCAGGCCGAACTTGGCCCAGTCGAAATCGATGGAATCCACCAGCAGGATCGCCATTGGGTCGTCGATGATCGAATCCGGCCTGCGCGCCTCGTTGGCGCGGACCTGCAGTGTCATCAGCGCCGTTTCGGAGACACCGGTCAAGACGGCGCCGTCGGCCTTCGCGGTCGATTCGGAAGTCACACGGCCGAATGTACCTATCGCAGAACTTTCTCGACTGTGCGCAGGTTGCGAGTGGTGGTCGACGACTTGTAGCGCTTCTTACCCATGGTCTTGCCGATCGTGGTGTCCAGGGTCGCCTTGCTGGGAACCTGCCAGTAGATGACCCCCTCGCCGCGCGCGATCTTCTCGTCGGGACCCGCGTCCTCGCCGAGGGCCGCGAGTTCGTCGAGGATGTCGGAATCGGTCACGAACGTGACGTAGGAGTGGTAGCCGTCGACCTCACGCTCGAAAGGGAACTTCTCGGAGATCTCTTGCACTGTTTTCAGATCGTAGGCCAGCACCCACGCGTCGTAGCCGAACGCGTCGCGCAGCGCCTTCTCGGCCTTCTTTCTGACCGCGGCCACCCCGGAACGGCTGTCCAGCAACACGTTTCCACTCGCGAGGATGGTCTTCACATTGGTGAATCCGGCGTCCTCGAATGCCTTGGCCACCTCGGCCATCTTGAGGTTCACTCCGCCGACGTTCACCCCGCGGAGAAATCCGGCATATCTGGTCATAGGCCGAGATTAGAACTGCAGCAGCGTGTAGCTCGGGCGATTGCGCCGGTAGAAGCCGAAGCGATCCAGGAATGGCCAGGCCGCCAGCTTCCACGCGAGGCCCCGCCCCGTGGGCTGTGCCCTGTCATGCGCGGCGCGCACACCCGGAATGCGGCCGGCCAGTGCGAGCGCCTCGTCTGGGGACAGGGAGAACGGCATCGGCGGGGTGGTGTAGCGGTCGGACAGCTTGAGCCCTTTGAGTGTGCGCCGGGAAAGCCAGTGCGGGATCGAGTCGAACATCATTTGACCGCCGGGGAACCGGGCCGCGCAGGCGCGGATGAGGCCCAGCGCGTCGTCCGGCTCGAGATACATCAGCAGCCCCTCGGCGGTGATGAACACCCCGTGCGAGTCGTCGATGCGGTCCATCCAGCTCAGGTCCAGCGCCGACTGGGGCAGTGGCACGATCCGCTCGTCGGTGGGCAGCAGCTTCTCCCGAAGCGCCATGACGGGCGGAAGATCCACTGAGTACCAGGTCAATTGGTCGGCAACGCCAGCGCGTTGCAGCCGCCAGAAGCTGGTCTGCAGACCTTCGGCGAGCGCCACCACCGACGCTTTTGGATGCGTGCGCAGATAGTCGCTCGCGGCGGCGTCGAAGGCGACCGCCCGTAACCCATGCGACTGGTTGGGTTTGCCGAACTTGCGGTAGTCATAGGAGATCGCGTCGATCAGCGTGACCGCCCACGGGTCGCGGATCACCCCGTCGGAGCGCTTGGCTTCGGTGCCGCGGTTGTGCAGGGTCCACAGCGTGGTGGCCGAAACCCCGTCGAGAACTTCTCCACTGACCGTCATGATCTGCTTCATGCTAGATATGTCGCAATCCACGCAGGGATTCCGACGTAGGCTCGCACAATGGGACGTCATGTTCTCGACGACAAGCTGTTGGCGTTGATCGGTGGGAACTCACTGGGTGTCCTGGCCACGATCAAACGCGATGGCCGTCCGCAGTTGTCGAACGTGTCCTACCACTTCGACCCGCGCAGTCTGACGATCCAGGTGTCGATCACCGAACCGCGCGCGAAAACCCGCAATCTGCGGCGCGACCCGCGCGCCTCGATCCATGTCAGCTCCGACGACGGGTGGTCCTATGCCGTCGCCGAGGGCGACGCGACCCTCACCCCGCCGGCCGCTTCACCCGACGATGAGACCGTCGAGGCGCTGATTGCCTTGTACCGCAGTATCGCCGGTGAGCATCCCGACTGGGACGACTACCGGCGGGCGATGGTCGACGACAGGCGGGTCGTCATGACACTGCCGGTCTCGCACGTCTACGGCATGCCGCCCGGCAAGCGGTAAACCAGACGACGGGTGCGGTGGGGCGGGATAGGCTGCGGACATGCCTGATGCACCGGAAGACGACACCAAACGCAAGTTCCGGGAAGCTCTGGAGCGGAAAAAGGCCAAGTCAGCCGGTGGTTCCGACCACAAAGACAAGGGCGCGAAGCAACCGCGGGCCCATGGGCCCCTCGAGAGTCGCCGCGAGTTCCGGCGCAAGAGCGGCTAGCTCACGACGTCGACGCTGGCCCGCCGGGACTCTCGGGCCTCCTGGGCCAGGATCGCGGCCAGACAGACGCCGGCCAGGATGGCGACGGCGACGGCGAAACTCACCCCGGCGGTGCGCAGTCCCCAGGCCTCAGCGGCCAGACCCTCGCCGACGACCGGCAAGGAGATGGCCACGTACGCGACGACGAAATAAGTGGAGCTCACCTCGGCCCGGCGCGCCGCCGGTGTGCGTTCGACGACGGCTGCCAGCCCCCGGCTGAACGTCATACCGTGTCCGACGCCTGCGACGAGGCCGGCCGCGACCAGTCCCGTCAGCGAGGACAAATAGAGCGCGACAACGACAATCGCCATCGCTACGACCAGCACTGCGCAGCCGATCGCGACCGCGCGCTGCGGCGCGACGCCCCTGGCGCCGATTTGCGCGACCGCCGATGCGGCGAAGATCGAAGCCGCGACGAGCCCGGCCAGCGCGTCGTTGTCGATGCCGACGACGTCGGCCACGAAGGACGGCGCGACGGCCATGAAGAGGCCGGTGACCGAGAATCCCGCGAACGCGGCAAGTCCGGCGATGACGAACACCGAACGCACCTCCGCTGGAACGGAGAGCCGCTGGAAACCGATGCTTCCCACGCGCTGAGAAGTCTCGGGGACGACCAGCACCGCGATGCCCGCGAGCAGTGCGAGCGCCATATGCAGGATGAAGCTCAGCTGCAATGGGTGCGGTGCGTATTGCACCAGCACGCCGGCGACCACCGGTCCGGCGCCCAGACCGCCGACATTGGCGATCGTCGCGACGGCGGCGGCTCTGGTGTGCCAGTTGGGTGGGGCGGCTTCGATGACGGCGGCGGTCGCCGTCCCCGTGAAGACACCCGCCGACAAACCGGACAGCACCCGGCCGACCAAGAGCAGCGACACGTCGTCCGCGCAGAGGAACACCGCCGCACTGGTAAGCGCGAAGATCACTCCCGCCAGCAGCACGGGCCGTCTGCCGATGGCATCGGACCAGCGGCCGAACACCAGGAGTGCGATAAGCACACCGCCCGCGTAGGTCGCGTACACCACCGTGGTCGTCAGCACCGAGAAGTGCATCTGCTCGGCGTAGAGCGAGTACATCGGCGTCGGCAGCGTGGTGCCGACCATGATCGCGGCGAACGCGTACGCCAGCAGCGGGAAAGCGAAGCGTTGCGGGCTCACGGGTGAAGTCAACCCCGATCGCGGGTCAACTAATCCCGCGACGTTGCGAATTCGGCGCGCTAACCGACCGTTGAGGGACCGCTAGCGCGCCGAAATCGCGGCCTGATCAGTGGGCGACGGCCTTCTCGGCGCCGACGCCCGTCAGGCACCGCACCTCGAACTCCGCGTTGATCTCCGGGTCGCCGCGATCCGGCGAACTCAGGGTGCCGACGATGCCGAGGATGAACGCCAGCGGAATCGACACGATGCCGGGGTTCGCCAACGGGAACCAGGCGAAGTCGACGTTTGGCAGCATCGCGGTCTTCGCGCCGGACACCGCAGGCGAGAAGATGATCAGCACAATCGTCGAGATGAGTCCGCCGTACATGCTCCACAGCGCGCCGCGCGTATTGAACCGCGGCCAGTACAGCGAGTAGATGATCGTCGGCAGGTTCGCCGCCGCGGCCACCGCGAACGCCAGCGCCACCAGGAACGCGATGTTCTGCTCCGCGGCGAGGATGCCGAGGCCGATCGACAGAATGCCGATCACCACCACTGTGATGCGGGAGACCCGAACCTGCTCGCTCTCGCTCACCTCATGGCTCTTCATCACGCTCGCGTAGATGTCGTGTGCGAATGACGTTGCGGCCGTGATGGTCAGGCCGGCGACCACCGCGAGGATCGTCGCGAACGCGACGGCCGAGATGATGCCGAGCAGCACCACGCCGCCGAGTTGGAAGGCCAACAGCGGTGCGGCGGCGTTCTGCCCGCCGGGCGCCTCCAGGATCGCGTCGGGTCCGACGAGGGCCGCGGCCCCGTAACCCAGTGCGAGGGTGAACAGGTAGAACGCGCCGATGAGCACGATCGCCCACACCACCGAGCGGCGCGCCTCCTTGGCGGTCGGCACGGTGTAGAAGCGCATCAGCACATGGGGAAGACCGGCCGTGCCGAGCACCAGCGCCAGCGCCAGCGAGATGAAGTTGATCTGCGACGTCAGCGAGGCACCGTATTGGGCGCCCGGTGCCAGCACGTCGCGACCGGCGACGGCTTCGCTCGTGGAGCCCGAGACCGCGGACTGGGCGGCGCCGAGCATCTCGGAGAAGTTCAGGCCGAACTTGGCCAGCACCCAAACCGTCATCATGGCCGCACCGCCGATCAGCAGGACCGCCTTGATGATCTGCACCCAGGTCGTGCCCTTCATGCCACCGATGAGCACGTACGCGATCATCAGCAGACCCACGACGGCAATGACCAGCGCCTGACCGATGTCACTGGTGATGTTGAGCAACAGGGCCACCAGACCGCCCGCACCCGCCATCTGGGCGAGCAGGTAGAACAGGCACACGGCCAACGTGGTCGTCGCGGCTGCCATCCGGACCGGGCGCTGCTTGAGCCGGAAGCTCAGCACGTCAGCCATCGTGAATTTGCCTGCGTTGCGCAGCAACTCGGCGACCAACAGCAGAGCGACCAGCCATGCCACCAGGAAGCCGATGGAGTACAGGAAGCCGTCGTAACCGTAGACGGCGATAGCTCCCGCGATTCCGAGGAAGCTGGCGGCGGACAGGTAATCACCGGAAATCGCGATGCCGTTCTGCGGGCCGGTGAAAGACCTTCCCGCGGTGAAGAATTCGGCGGCGGTGGCGTTCTTCTTGCTCGCGCGGATGACGATGAACAGCG
Source organism: Mycobacterium sp. 29Ha (assembly GCF_032883055.1). Lineage (NCBI taxonomy): Bacteria > Bacillati > Actinomycetota > Actinomycetes > Mycobacteriales > Mycobacteriaceae > Mycobacterium > Mycobacterium sp. 29Ha. Next base: position 45,591 of record NZ_JAMQTI010000008.1, on the reverse strand, counting down.
TGATCGCTACGAAGAGACCGAAGATGCCGATATTTGCAACGGGACTGCCGACGGTCGTGCCCTCGGCGGCGAGGATGGTCAGGGTGTCGTGGTTCATGCCACACCGCCCTCGAGCTCGTCGCGGATCGCCTTGGCGCGCGGGTCGAGTTCCCGGTTGGCGAACCGGACATAGATCGCGGTGATGACGAAGGTCGATACGAACTGGCCGAGCCCGACGATGATGCCAACGTTGATGTTTCCCCACACCTTGATGGCCATGAAGTCATTGGCGAAAGCGCCGAGGATCACGTACGCGGTGTACCAGAGCAGGAAAAGCGCGCTCATCGGGAACACGAAGCGGCGCAATCGGCTTCGAAGTTCCTGAAACTCCGGGCTGGCCTGAACGGCCAGATACTGCTCACCGCTGATGGCGGTGTCTGTTGTCGGCATCGTGTGCTCCTGAACGTCGAATGTGAACCGGCTCAACTGGAGAAACTAGATGAGATGCAGGTCACATACCCAGTGCATACGACGTTGACACGGCGAAACCCGTCGACGATGCGGTAAGCGGTCGGTCGGCGACGACGAACGGTGGCGGCTCAACCGCACCGTCTGGTCTTCGCGCGAGCGCTCATCCCCGGGGCACGCGCTCGACACCCATGCCAAGCCGTTCCGGTACATGCATCCGGGCGAAGATCTGTGCGACATCAGCGGGTGGATCGGTGCGTCCGAACCGGCTGACCAGGATCATTGTTGCGAATGCCAGCGGAACGGTGACCGCGGCGGGGTAGCCGATCATCACCGCGGGCCAGCCGCCCAGAACGTCGTCGTCGATCCCACCCGCCACCGCCACCGTGACCGCGGTGCCCGACAGCACGCCGCCGACCACCAGACCGCACGCGGCACCCCACGCGGTCAGGCCCCGCCACCAGATGCCGAGCACCAGCAGCGGACACAGCGTCGACGCGGCGACGGCGAACGCCAGGCCGACGCTGCGGGACAACTCCAGCTCGCCGGTCGTGGCCAGTGACAGCGGGATCGGGATCAGCCCGCCCACCATCGCGGCCACCCGGAAGTCCCGCACCCGGCCGCGCATCACGTCGGTGGCCAACGCGCCCGCGATGCTGACCAGCAGCCCCGACGACGTCGCAAGGAACGCCGCGATGGCACCGGCGGCGACGAGAGCGGCAAGTAACTGCCCCGCCGCCCCGCCGATAGCGGTCGACGGCGCGAGAAGGACCGCGGCGTCGGCGTTGCCGGTGATCAGGATCCGCGGAACGTAGAGGCGTGAGAACACCCCGAGCAGCGTCGGAAACAGATAGAACAGCGACAGCAGAGCTATGACCGCCAGCGCTGTACGCCGGGCCGCGCGACCGTCGGGATTGGTGTAGAACCGCACGAGCACATGCGGTAAACCCATGGTGCCCAAAAACGTTGCGACGATGATCGACAGCACCTGATAGAGCGGATGGTCACCGCCGAGCCCGCCGCCGGACGCGATCCACTCGGTGCCGCTGCTGGGTGTGCCTGCCACCACAGGTGTCGCCGCGCCCGCGGCAAGAATCAGCGTGGTGCCCGCGTCGAGGGTGTGATCGCCGGGCGCCGGGATCGGCTGGGCGTCAACGGGTGTGCCGTCGAGCATGCCCGTCACCGTGATGCCCGCTGGATCGGGGACTCGAACCACCACATCGGTTTCGATCGCGACCGTGGTGTCCGCGGTGACCGTCGGGGGCATCGGGCCGCCGAGGTCGCCGCGGTCGGCGACGAACAGGCCGAGCAGCGCGAGCGCGGGTATCGCGATCGCGGTCAGTTTCAACCAGTATTGGAACGCCTGGACAAACGTGATCGACCGCATACCGCCGGCCACAACGTTCGAGATGACGATGGCGCCCACCACCACTGGGCCCACCCAAACCGGTAGACCCAGAAGGGCTTTCAACGCGAGGCCGGCACCTTGATACTGCGGCACCAGGTAGTAGATGCACACCACCACGACGACGATCATGGCGACCTTGCGCAGCCTCGCCGAGCCCAGTCGGAACTCGGCGAAGTCGGGCACCGTATAGGCGCCGGTGCGACGCAGCGGCGCGGCGACGAACAGCAGCAGGCCGAGATATCCCGCGGTGAAGCCGACCGGATACCACAGCGCGTCGGCGCCGTATTTGGCGATCAGCCCGGCGACGCCGAGGAACGATGCGGCCGAGAGGTATTCGCCGGAGATCGCGGCGGCGTTCCATTGCGGGCCGACGGTGCGTGAGGCGACCAGGAAGTCGGATGTGGTGCGGGAGAACCGCACTCCGTAGATGCCGATGGCGACGGTCGCGATGACCGCCGCGAGTAGGGCGGCCGCCGTCAGGGGCGAGCCGGTCATGGTTCGCTGTCGACGACGCCGACGAAGTCGCGCTCGGCCTGTTCGGCCAGGCGCACGTAGAGCCGTCCGACGCCGTAGAAGAAGGGATACACCAGGACCGCGAGCACGAGCCAGTTGAGCCGGATGCCGGCGACGCTGATGGCCGCGAGATCCGGAAACGCCGCATTGAGCAATGGAATTGCGACGACGGCACACACGACCACGGCGGCCAGGCGCAGCGCCAGCCCGAGCTGGGCGCGAACGAGGCCGCGCACCAACGCGTCGCCGACCTGCGTCTGTTCCTGCACCTCGACACGGGTGCGCACCATGCGGGCACCGCGCCGCTGGGACAGCACGACGCGTTCGCGTTGGGGCCGTTCGCCACTAGTCATCGGGTTTGAGATTCCGCATCGGGTCGCGGACGACGCGGTCGCGCAGTTCGCGGGCCTGTCGCCGGCTGACGGGCAGCTCGACCGCCGGTGACGCACCGTTGGCGCGCAGGCGTACCAGCACGCCGCCGTCGCTGTTGCGCAGCCCGGTGACCAGTCGTAGCGCCACCAGATAGGAACGGTGCACTCGGTGGAAACCCTTGTCGCGCCAACGACTTTCGAGGGTGCTCAGCGGAATGCGAACCAGGTGGGACCCCGATACCGAGTGCAGCCGTGCGTAGTCCCCCTCGGCCTCCACCCAACCGATGGTGTCCCGTGGGACCAGGTGCGTGACGCCGCCCAGTTCGGCGGGAATCACGTCGTCGTCAGGCAGAGCGGTGGGTTCGGTGACCCGCGCCGTCAGCACGCGTCGCACCGCCTCGTCGAGGCGGTCCTGACGGATCGGCTTGAGCAGGTAATCCAGCGCGCCGACGTCGAATGCCGCGACGGCCTTGTCGTCGTGGGCCGTGACGAACACGATGGACGGCCGGTGCGAGAAATTGGCGAGCACACCGGCGAGCTCGATGCCGGACAGTCCGGGCATGTTGATGTCGAGGAAGATCGCGTCGACGTTGCAGCGGTTGAGTTCACGCAAAGCCGACGTGGCGTCCCCGGCGCGCAGCACTTTGCCGATGTCGCCGTGCTGGTCGAGGAGATAGGCGAGCTCGTCGAGCGCAGGTGCCTCGTCGTCGACCGCGAGCACCGTAAGGGGCTTGTTCATACGCGCACGCCCGCGCGGAATTTGGGAACTCGCATCACGACCTTTGTGCCCGCGTCGATTGCTGTTTCGACCACCAGACCGTAGTCGTTGCCGAACGCCGCGCGCAGGCGGTGATCGACATTGGTCAGCCCGACGTGTGCCGAGTCCTTCTTCTCGTCGGCCGGGGCCCCCTCGGTGCTCAGGACGTCGCCGTGTCCGGCGCGCAATATGTCGGGGTCCATGCCGACGCCGTTGTCCTCGATCGTGATGACACAGTCCGATCCTTCGTCGCGGGCGATGATCTCGATCTCGCCACCGCCCTGCCCGGCGAAGCCGTGCCGGACCGCGTTCTCGACCAGCGGCTGCAGCGCGAGAAACGGTACGACGACGTTGAGCACCTCCGGCGCGACCTGAAGCCTGACCTTGAGCGCGTCACCGAATCGTGCACGCTCCAGCGTGAGATAGCGGTCGATGTTGCGCAGCTCGTCGGCGAGCGTCGTGTACTGCCCCGCGGCCCGGAACGAATAGCGGGTGAAATCGGCGAACTCGAGGATGAGCTCGCGGGCGCGGTCGGGGTCGGTCCGCACGAACGACGCGATCGTGTTGAGCGCGTTGTAGATGAAGTGCGGGCTGATCTGCGCGCGCAGGGCGAGCACCTCGGCGCGGTCGAGCCGGGCGCGGGAGGCGTCGAGTTCGGCGAGCTCGATCTGGCTCGTCGCGTACCGGGCAACCTCACCGACGGCGCCGAGCAGGCCCGGCGCGGGGGCGCGGGCGGTCACGACGACGAGGACGCCGAGTGCGTCGCCACTCTCGGCGAGCATCGGCTGCGCGACGACCGTCGACGTCCGTGCGTGGGTGAGCACCCGTCGTCCACCGGCGATCGACTCGTGCGCCGCGCGCTCGCACGCGTCGAACACATCGGGCGTCCACAGTGTGCCCTCGGCGGGATCCTGCGCGAGCAGTCGGCCGTCGGCGGAAAAGATGGCGACACCCTCGGTGCCGGTGAGCCCGCGCAGGAACGGGGCGGCGGTGTCGGCGGATTCGGTGTCCAGGCCCTGGCGCAGGGCCCGGGCGGCCAGTGACGCGGTGTGTAGGGCGGCGTGGACGGCGCGCTCGGTGGGGGTCGCGACGACCCGGCGCGTGCGCACCGTGATGACCGCGGCGGCCACCGCGGCAAGGAGCAGCACCGCCGCCAGGATTATTGCGAGCTCGCCGGACATCTCACCTCATCGGATCGAGGTCACTTTAAACCGACGAGGTGGCGAAACTGCAGCTGATTCTGTTCCCGCGTAACGGTGATAACCGGGCCGCTGTTTGCTCAACGTGGGCTGCCTGCGGCTCACCTCACGGAAAGACGGCGCGACCCTCGCCGATGTCGTCTCCGCTGGTATGTGGGGTGCCCGGGCTGGAGGTGTCTAAACGTCTCGGGGGGCGCCCCCTCAGAAGTTATCGATTATCTGCTGAGCGATGGATCGCACGGGAGTGTTGTCGTTCTGGGACAGATGTTTGAGCATTTCGAAGGCGCGGTCGGCATCAACCCGGTAGTGATTCATGAGTATTCCTTTGGCCTGTCCGATGAGATCCCGGCTTGCCAGCGCAGTCTCGAACTGCTCCTCGCGAACGGCGGTCATCATTGCGACCGTGGCCATGGTCGCCAGAAGCGCGCCCATTGTCTTGCCTGAGTCGTCAAACGAGTCCGGCTTTTGGCTGAACAGGTTCAGTGCTCCAGTGGCCTGGTGTTGGGGAATGAGCCGGTACGACAAGATGCCGTGAACCCCGGCAGCCACTGCGGCGGAAGCGAATTCCGGCCACCGGCGTTCTTCGCGCATGTCGGTGCTGCTGATGATCACCACCGCGTCCTGTGCGGCGTCCAGGCAGGGGCCTTTCTGGTGGCGCAGCTGGATCGAATCGAGTTCGACGGCCAGCGGCGCAGTGGGCGCGACTGACCGCGCTTCGTCCTCGTACATGACCAACATGTCGGCGAAGTCCACCCCCTCGATCAGCTCCACGGCACTAGTCGTGATGCTGAGCAAGGCCTGCTCCAGGGCGGTGTCCTTCGCATGACCACGGATTAGCTGAACCATCGCAGCGCGAACCTTCTCGTCAACACTGTTGGCGCTGCTCATAGGACTTCTTTCCGGAGGGAGTTGGATCGACAGCCGCGCGCCCTCTGGTCTCAGTATGCGCCATGCCAGGCCCTGGGATTCCCCGCCGATCAATTACTCAGCTCGGCCACCTCCGCGTCTCGGCGGTCGTCGTAGGCTGCTGAGATGACTTCGAAGCTCTGCCTGGTTCAAGATCCCGCGGCCGACGAGTTGCTGGAGTCGAATCCATTCGCGTTGCTGGTGGGCATGCTGCTCGATCAGCAGTATCCGATGGAGGCGGCGTTCGCGGGACCGAAGAAGATCGCCGACCGCATCGGTGGCGTGGACGCTCGCGAGATCGCCGATTACGACCCCGACGAGTTCGCCGCGCTGTGTTCGAAAACCCCTGCGATACATCGCTTCCCGGGCTCGATGGCCAAGCGGATTCAGGCGTTGGCGCAACTCATCGTCGACGACTACGGCGGTGACGCGTCCGCGCTGTGGACGTCCGGCGATCCGGACGGGGCCGAGGTGCTTCGTCGCATCAAGGCGCTGCCCGGGTTCGGCGAGCAGAAGGCCAAGATCTTCCTCGCACTGCTCGGCAAGCAATACGGCGTAACGCCCGACGGGTGGCGCAAGGCCGCCGGAGATTACGGCAAGGCCGGCTCGTTCCTGTCGGTGGCCGACGTGGTCGATCCCGGCTCGCTGGAAAAGGTGCGGAACTACAAGAAGCAGGCCAAGGCAGCCGCGAAGGCCGCCAAGGGTTAGCTCGGCTCGCGGTGGGGTTGCAGGTCGAGTTCGGCCAGGCTGCGCAGGATCCCCGCGACGACACGACCGGTCGACGTGCCGGTGTCCAGACCCTCACGCAACGCCCGCAGTCGCAGTCCGCGATCGGTCAGGTCGGCGATGGTTCGGGTGACCTCGGTGGTCGAGCGGCCGAGGCGGTCGAGCGCGACGACGATGACCGTGTCACCGGAGCGGGCGTAGCTCAGCATCGCGTACAGCCCGGCGCGGGCCCGGTCGGCCGTTTCGGACACCCTGTCGGTGAACACCCGCCTGGGGTCCACGCCCTCGGCGCTGAGCGCGGCGAGCTGAGCCTCGAGGTTCTGCCCGACGGCGCTCGCGGCGGCGTAACCCAAAATGCAGGTCATGCATTCAAGGTCCCACGGCACTCACGAGTGGGGAAGAGGCGCGGCGCCTTCGAGGCTGGCTAACTGCCGAACTGTTATCGAATGTCGACCTAGCGGCCGAAACCGCGCGCTAAGCGCGGAACGGCTCACCGTCGAAGCGCTCGCGGGTCGCGATCTCGGCAACCGGCTTACGGGTTAGCTTGCGGACCTGCTTCACCGGTTTGCCGATCGGCAGCAGCGCGGCGATCGCGTAGTCCTCGGGGATACCGAGCAGGTCCTTGGCTCGGGGTTCCTCGGCCACGGTCACGGTCGCCAGCACGCCGCCAAAGCCCTCGTCACGCGCGGCGAGCAGGATGTTCCACACGAACGGATACACCGACGCGCCCGCGATCAGACCGATGCGGTCGAGGTACTGGTCGAACGCCGCGCACACATTCAGGTCCACGCACACCACAAGGACGGCACCGCAGTAGACGAACGGTAGGTAGGGGCCCGCCTCGGTGGCGGCGACTTCCTCCGCCGTGACCTTCATGGGCTTCACCGGATTCCACGGGAACTCACCGTTCCTGACCTGAGCCGTATAGCGGCGCGCACCCGTCACGCTGAGGTCGGCCAGCGCCTTCCGGGTCTCGTGGTCGCGGATCACGATGACATGGGTGCCTTGGCGGTTGCCGCCGGTGGGGGCGAACCGCGCGTTGTCGAGGATGCGCTCGAGCACCTCGTCGGGCACCGGGTCGTCGGTGAATCGACGGACAGCACCGGTTGTTCGCATGACGTCGGAAAGCTCCATGCCCAACATCATCGGCTGTGGGAAGCTACACGTATGAAGACACACCTGAATTGCCCGTGTGGCGAGGCGATCCGCGGTGAGAACGAGGACGATCTCGTCGAGAAGGCTCAGGCTCACTTGTCAGAGGTGCATCCCGGCCGCGATTACGACCGAGACGCCATCCTCTTCATGGCTTACTGAGCCGCCCGCGTCAGGGAACGACCGTCGAACCGATGGTCGGCATGAACTGGCATTGCTTCTCGGTCGTGGTGACCTGACCGAAGATCGTCGAGATGATGCTGCCCGAACCGGTGTCGGCGATCGCCGTCAGCGTGGTCGGCCCCTGGGGGTTGATGTCTGATCGTGGCACCAGTGTGGCTCCACCGGACTTGCCGGTCGTCAGGTTCACCCAGGTGACGTTCAGCGGCAGCTTCTGCTCCGCGGCCGGACCCGGGGTGCCGATCGCGGTGAACACGTAGGCCGTCTGGCCCGGTCCCGGTCCCGGCGTCGGGATCTTCGCGGGACCCGCCACCGAAATCGCTGTGGCGAGCACGTTTCCACCATCTTTGAGGCATCCGTTGCTGATCGACGGATACAGGAAGTCCTGCGTTGTCGGGGCGTCCGGACCGAACTCGGGGCCGCCGGGTGCGGCGGCGGGTGCGGCGGCAGCGGGATCCGGGCCTGGCGCAGGCGCCGGGGCGGGGACCGGAACTGCGACCTCCGGTGCGGGACCGGGGGCAGGCGCAGCGGCTTCGGGCGCGGGCAGTACCGCGGCGGCCTCAGGGGCAGGCATTTCCTCCGGCGCGGGACCGACGGCATGGGCGGGGTTGACCCCCGCGGGCAGGTGCGCCACCGTGCCCGGCGCCGCGCCGGGGGCCGGGGTGTGGGCGACGAACTGGTTGACGGCCGACGCGACATTGCGTGAGTCGGGCGGTGCGGTGGCGTCGCCGGCGAACACCGCGGCGGCGGCCATCAACGTCGACGCCGCGCTCGTGGGATCGGCGGCGGCCTGCTGAATGATCGGTCCGAGACTCTGCACCGCAGGGAGACCAGGGGCCTGCAGCGCGTCGATGGGTTGTGCCGGAGCGGGTGCCGGCTGTGCGCCGGCCACACCGGTCACGCCGCCGAACAGCAGCGTGACCGATGAGCCGAACGCAACGGCAGCGGTGGCGAACATCGTCCTTGTTGACATGACTCCCCCTGAGAGTGGTTGTGGTGGTCTTCTCGGTCGACGTCGCCGCTGCCGTCAGGGCAGTGCCGACAACGGCAGCATCAGCGGTGCGGCACCGGCGGCGGGAAGCGCCGCGGGAGCGGCGGCCGCAGGAGCGGCCAGCGCGGGTGCGGCAGCCGTCGACGCCGCAGGCAGCAGCCCGGCCAACGGCGTTCCGGCGGGCAACAGCGATGCGAGACCGGTCAGCGGTGCCGCGGCTTCCGTCAGCAGGTTGGCCGGGTTGGCCGCAGGGGCAGCCGCCGTGGCGACCGGCGCTGCGGCGGGCAGTGCCGGAGCCTGCGGCAGGGTGACCGACGCGGTCGCGGTCTGCGGCGCCGCGGCGGGCGCGGCCGGGGTGGAGGCGGTGTTCAGCATCGACGTGAAGCCCTGCATGAGTTGCGTCGCTGCGGCCGGATTGGATGCGAGCTGCTGGATGAACGGCAGGCCCGGAACGCCGGGGGTGGGTGCAGGGGCAGGTGCTGCGGGCTGAGCGGAAGCGGTTCCGCTCAAGGCCAGTGCAGCCGTGACGGCTCCCGCGGCCGCAATCATCGTGGTCGCGAAGAGTTTTCTGGTGCTGTGCATGGTTCTCCCATTCAGGTTGGTCGGCACGCCTCGACCCGAAGCTACGGAGTTACTGGTGTTACTCAAGTGACACGTGTGGCATTTATTCAACCGTTACGGATGCGAGGGCTAACGGTTACCGGTCGATAGAGTCGTACGGATAGACACGCCGACCACCGCCTCGACCGCGTCGCGATTGCCTGCCCGACTGGCCGCCGCGGCGCCGATTCTGTTGGTGATCAGCATCGTCGTGCGCCTGGCGTGGACATACCTGGTGCCCAACGGGGCCAACTTCGTCGATCTGCACGTGTATGTCGGCGGCGCGGGCATGCTCGACCATCCGGGGACGCTCTACGACTACGTCTACGCCGACCAGACGCCGGACTTCCCGCTGCCGTTCACCTATCCGCCGTTCGCGGCCATCGTGTTCTACCCGCTGCACCTGCTGCCGTTCGGACTCGTCGCCTTCGCCTGGCAACTCGGGCTTTTCGCGGCGTTGTATGGAGTCGTACGGATGAGTCAGCGGCTGCTGGCCGCCGGAGCCGCCCCGGCGGCGACATCGGGCGCCGGAGGCGACCATCGAACGGCGATGCTGTGGACGGCCGTCGGCATCTGGATCGAACCCCTGCGCAGCACGTTCGACTACGGCCAGATCAACGTGCTGCTGGTGCTCGCGGTGCTGTACGCGGTGTACAGCACGCGATGGTGGGTGTCGGGGCTACTGGTCGGCCTCGCGGCCGGGGTGAAGCTGACACCCGCGGTGGCGGGGCTGTACTTCCTCGGCGCCCGCCGGTGGGCCGCTGTCGTGTTCTCGGCGGTCGTCTTCTTCGCGACGGTGGGGATTTCGTGGCTGATCATCGGCGGCGAAACCCGTTACTACTTCACCGAATTGCTCGGCGACGCGTCCCGGGTGGGACCAATCGGGACGTCGTTCAACCAGTCATGGCGCGGCGGGATATCCCGGATACTCGGACACGACGCGGGTTACGGGCCGTTGGTGCTGGCCGGCATCGCGGTGACGGCCGTACTGGCGGTGCTGGCATGGCGCGCGATCGGCGGGGCGTCCGACCGACTCGGGGCGATTGTCGTCGTACAGCTGTTCGGCCTCCTGCTGTCGCCGATCTCATGGACGCATCACTGGGTGTGGCTCATCCCGTTGATGATCTGGCTGCTGCACGGTCCATTGCGGGACCGGCTCGGCGCGAAGGTGCTGGGGTGGGGCTGGCTGGTGCTGACCCTGATCGGGGTGCCGTGGCTGCTGAGCTTTGCGCAGCCGACGATCTGGGTCATCTCCCGTCCGTGGTACCTGGCCTGGGCGGGGCTGATCTACATCGTCGCCACGCTGGTAACGCTGGCGTGGATCGCCGCTACTGGCCGACGATCGCGTTGATCTCCTTCGCCATCTCGACGTCCTTGTCGGTGATACCGCCCTCGGAGTGTGTCACCAACACAAAAGTGACTGTCCGCCAACGGATGTCGATGTCGGGATGATGATCTTTCTCTTCGGCCTTCTCGCCGACGCGCCGCACCGCGTCGATACCGTCCAGAAAGGCTCCGAATTTGATCGACCGGCGCAGGGCGCCGTCGGCGCGTTCCCAGCCGTCGAGATCGGGCAGTGCGGCGTCCACTTGGTCGTCCGTCAATACAGCCATGCTTGTTAGGTATACCGTCAGCCGCAGTGTCAAACCAGAAGCCGAATCAGATCGTCGTCGCCGGAGCTCTAATCGCGGCTAACGCACTGCTGGTCGCTCAACGTGACAGGCCGCCGGCCCTGGCCGGCCTATGGGAACTGCCCGGCGGCAAGGTGGCCGCGGGTGAGACGGACGAGGCCGCGCTCGTCCGTGAACTCAAGGAGGAACTGGGCGTCGATGTGACTGTGGGCGCCCGCCTCGGAGTCGACGTCGCGCTCACTCCGGCGACCGCGCTGCGCGCCTACCGGGTCACCCAGACCGGTGGCGCCTTGCATCCGAACGACCACCGCGCGCTGCGCTGGATCACCGTCGACGAACTCGACGACCTGGACTGGGTGCCCGCCGACCGAACGTGGCTTGCCGAACTGCGCGCCGCGCTGACGAGTTGATCCGCAGCTCGTCGACGCACATTATTCTTCCGGTCCATGCGCGTGCTGCGTTTCATCTGGCAAGGGGTGCTGGCCTTTGACCGGGCCGGCAGCCGGATACCGCAACTCACCCAGATCTGGCTCATCGAGTTCTTCTTCGCGGTGCCGCTGATGTTCTTCATCGGCAAGGTCATCGACATCCGCGGTGCATTCGGTGTGCCGGGAACCGGTGAGTCGTCCCCCGCAAGCGGGTGGTACCCCCAGCCCGGCGTCTTCTGGGGCGCGCTCGTGGTCTCGCTTGTCTTCGGGTTCTTCTTCTTTCGCAGTTTGGTTCGGCCGCGCGTGGTGCGCGGGTCGTGGACCCCGATGGTCAGTGCCGACATCGGCGACGTCACCGTCTACGGCGGAAATCGCCAGTGGACGACGAGCTACGACTATCTGACCAGCCACCCGTCGTACGCGCTTCTCCTGCTCATCACCGCCCCGATCCCGGCCACGATGGTGTTGATGACCCTCAACCACGGGGACAGCACGTTCTACTGGCGGGTGTCGGGAATCGTCGGGCTGATCATCCTCGCGCTGATGGCGCTGGCACGCGTATTGGCTTGGTATGTCTTTCGATTCGGCCGCAGACAACTCGACAACCAGGCCCAGTCCAAGGGTGTGTCCGAGCGTCGATTGGGGTGGGAGATCGCCTGGAAGCCCGTGCTGATGTTGATGGTCATGATGTACGCGATCGTCTGCATCCCGTTGGGAATCATGTTCTGGCAGCAGGACCGTGAGATCGCCGCACTTCCCGTGGTCACGGTCAACGACTCCGTCGACGCCGGCAAGTACTTTCGCGTGGAGGGGGCGCTCGCTTCTGAACCGGTCTACTGGGCGCCGCGGGGGACCGGCCGTGGCGGCAACAACTACTCCGGCGCGGGGGTCCTTGTCGAATTACCCTCCGGCGGTGAGGCATTGGTTCTCGCCGAATCATTGTCGGTGCCTGACTTCAAAGGCGCCATGGACGACGTGAAGAACGGTGAGATCCAGACCCAGGGCAAGGTGATCGATTCCATCACCGAGGACCAGGGGGAGTACTACGGATTCGACGCAAACGACTTCGGCGATCCGCCGTCCGACGGACGCGTGATGCTGCTGCTGTCGTACCCCTAGCGCTCAGTAACGCAGCGAGTCGGTGAGCACCCGCACCCGCGCATTCGGGTGAGTCACCGCATGCAGCGGATGTAGCAGCAACGGGTGGCGGCAATGCGGGCAGGACGCCTGTGGCTCTCTCGTCGACGCTGTGGTCAGGTGATGGCACGCGGAGCAATGCACCACGTGAAATCTGCCGATCCAGTTGAGCAAGCCGAGGTAGATCGCCAGCGTCGCGGCCGAAGCCACCACGAAGATCAGCGCAATGGTCGCAACCTCGTAAACCGTCACATCGGCACCTCCAAACCGCACCTGAACACGCCTGACGGATGCCTTTAAAGGTACTCCGGGGGCTCAGTTCTTGCGGGCGCGCTGGTAGATCTTTTCGAGCTCCTTGCCGCGGGTGCCCATTAGTTCGGCCTTACGCACTTTGTGCAGTACCAGCGGGCATTTCTTGCACCTGGGCTTGCTGCGGCAGCACTTTTTCTTCGGTTTTATGTCGAGCAGCTTGCTGGCCTTCACGTGAGCTGTCTCTCTCGTTTTCGCGATTGACTACCCGCACTGCGACACTTACCGGCGTGGATTTCAGGAATGTCGCCATTGTTGCGCACGTCGATCATGGGAAGACGACCCTGGTCGATGCGATGCTGCGGCAATCCGGCGCCCTGACCCACCGCGGTGACGATGCCATCGAGCGGTTGATGGACTCCGGCGACCTGGAGAAGGAAAAGGGCATCACCATCCTGGCGAAGAACACCGCCGTCCACCGTCGCCACCCCGACGGCAGCATGACCGTCATCAACGTCATCGACACCCCCGGGCACGCGGATTTCGGTGGGGAGGTCGAACGTGGGCTGTCCATGGTCGACGGGGTCTTGCTGCTGGTCGACGCGTCCGAGGGCCCCCTACCGCAGACCCGCTTCGTGCTGCGCAAGGCGCTGGCCGCGCATCTGCCGGTGATCCTGGTGGTCAACAAGACCGATCGGCCCGATGCCCGCATCGCCGAAGTGGTGTCCGACAGCCACGATCTGCTGCTCGACGTCGCCTCCGACCTCGACGAGGAGGCCCAGAAGGCCGCCGAGGACGCGCTCGGGCTGCCCACGCTGTACGCCTCGGGCCGTGCCGGTATCGCCAGCACCGTCGAACCCGCCAACGGCGAGAACCCCGACGGCGAGAACCTGGACCCGCTGTTCGACGTGCTTCTCGAACACATCCCGCCGCCCAAGGGCGACCCGGAGGCCCCCCTGCAGGCCCTGGTGACCAACCTCGACGCGTCGGCGTTTCTCGGTCGCCTCGCGCTGATCCGCATCTACAAGGGGCGGATTCGCAAGGGGCAGCAGGTCGCCTGGATGCGTGAGGTCGACGGTCATCCCGTCATCACGAACGCGAAGATCACCGAGCTTCTGGTGACCGAGGGCGTGGAACGTACCTCCACCGACGAGGCCATCGCGGGCGACATCGTCGCGGTGGCGGGCATCCCGGAGATCATGATCGGCGACACGCTGGCCGACACCGAGCACGCACACGCGCTGCCGCGCATCACCGTCGACGAGCCCGCGATCTCGGTGACCATCGGCACCAACACCTCACCGCTGGCGGGCAAGGTCTCCGGGCACAAGCTCACCGCGCGCATGGTGAAGTCACGACTGGACACCGAACTCGTCGGCAACGTGTCGATCAAGGTCGTCGACATCGACCGGCCCGACGCGTGGGAGGTGCAGGGCCGAGGTGAACTCGCACTGGCCGTGCTCGTCGAGCAGATGCGCCGCGAAGGCTTCGAGCTGACCGTGGGCAAGCCGCAGGTGGTCACCCGCACCATCGACGGCAAGTTGCACGAGCCGTTCGAGGCGATGACGATCGACTGTCCCGACGAGTTCGTCGGAGCGATCACCCAGTTGATGGCGGCTCGCAAGGGCCGCATGGAAGAGATGACCAACCACGCCGCGGGGTGGGTGCGGATGGACTTCATCGTGCCGAGCCGCGGCCTGATCGGCTTCCGCACCGACTTCCTGACGTTGACCCGCGGCACCGGGATCGCGAACGCCGTATTCGACGGCTACCGCCCGTGGGCGGGTGAGATCCGCGCCCGCCACACCGGATCGTTGGTGTCGGACCGGTCGGGCTCGATCACGCCGTTCGCGATGATTCAGCTGGCCGACCGCGGCCAATTCTTCGTCGAACCGGGCCAGGACACCTACGAGGGCCAGGTGGTCGGGATCAACCCGCGCGCCGAGGATCTCGACGTGAACGTGACGCGCGAGAAGAAGCTGACCAACATGCGGTCGTCGACGGCCGATGTCATGGAGACGCTGGCCCGTCCGCTCGAGTTGACGCTTGAACAGGCGATGGAGTTCTGCGCCGAGGACGAGTGCGTCGAGGTCACGCCCGAGGTGGTTCGCGTTCGCAAGGTCGAACTGGATGCCACCTTGCGTGCCCGCGCGAAGTCCCGCGCCAAAGCCCGGGGCTAGCGCTGGCCGAGACGGCCGAGCGGCTGCCGATACCCTGAACACCGTGCCGAGGCCAGTACGCGTCATAGTCGCGATATCCGCGCTGATGACGCTCATCTCCGGCTGCACCGTGAGCCCGCCGCCGGCTCCGCAGAGCACCGACACCACAGAGACGACGGCTCCGCCTCCGCCGAAGGCGTCGCAGATCATCATGGCCATCGACTGGATCGGTCCGGGCTTCAATCCGCACCTGCTGGCCGACCAGTCACCGGTGAACGCCGCCATCAGTTCACTGGTACTGCCCAGCTCGTTCCGGCCGGTGCCGGATCCCAACACCCCGACCGGATCGCGATGGGAACTCGACACCACGCTGCTGGAGTCGGCGGAAGTCACCAGTCGGGATCCGTTCACCGTCACCTACACGATCCGGCCCGAGGCGTCATGGACCGACAACGCCCCGATCGGCGCCGACGATTTCTGGTACCTGTGGCAGCAGATGGTGAGCCAGCCCGGGGTCGTCGACCCCGCAGGCTATGACCTCATCACCGGCGTGCAGTCGATCGAGGGTGGCAAGACCGCGGTGGTGACCTTCTCGCAGCCCTATCCGGCCTGGCGCGAGTTGTTCAACAACATCCTGCCCGCCCACATCGTCAAGGACATCCCGGGCGGATTCGCGGCGGGCCTGGCTCGCGCGCTGCCGGTCACCGGCGGTCAGTTCCGGGTCGAGAACATCGACCCTCAGCGCGACGAGATCCTGCTGGCACGCAATGACCGCTTCTGGAGCGCGCCCGCCAAACCCGATCTGATCCTGTTGAGGCGCGGCGGGGACGCGGCCGCCCTCGCCGATTCGATCCGCAATGGAGACACACAGGTGGCCCAGGTCCACGGCGGTGCGGCCACCTTCGCGCAACTCTCGGCGATTCCGGACGTCCGGACGGCGCGGATCGTCACGCCGCGCGTCATGCAGTTGTCGCTGCGGGCACAACAGCCCGCGCTCGCGGATTCCCAAGTGCGCAAGGCGATTTTCGGGTTGCTGGACGTCGACCTGCTCGCCGCGGTGGGGGCCGGTGACGACAACACTGTGACGCTGGCGCAGGCGCAGGTGCGATCGCCGTCCGATCCCGGCTACGTGCCGACCGCGCCGCCCGCGATCTCGAAAGAGGATGCGCTGGAACTGCTCGTCGACGCCGGCTACGTGGTGGAGCCGGTCGAATCGCCGACACCGGCGACACCCGGTACGCCCGCTCCGGACAACGACCGCGGCCGCATCATCAAGGACGGGGTGCCGCTGTCGTTGGTGCTCGGTGTCGCCGCCAACGATCCGACCTCGGTCGCGGTCGCCAACACCGCCGCCGACCAACTGCGCAACGTGGGCATCGAAGCATCCGTATCGGCGCTCGACCCGGTGGCGCTCTATGGCGACGCGCTGACGAACAACCGCGTCGACGCCGTCGTCGGCTGGCATCAGGCCGGCGGTGACCTCGCCACGGCGCTGGCATCGCGCTACGGCTGCCGCGCGCTCGAGGCCACCGCGATCGCGACGACCGAGCCGGAAACGTCTGCGCCGCAGACATCAACCCCGGAGACCCCAGAGACCCCGGAGACCACCTCGACCACAACCGCGACCGCGCCGACGACCGCGCGGCCGGCCCCGTCCACAACGGCGACGTCGACCACCCCGGAAAGTCCCGCGCCGGAAAACAGCGAGTTGGTCCAGGCGCCAAGCAATATCACCGGTATCTGCGATCGCAGCCTGCAGCCGAAGATCGACGCCGCACTCGACGGCAGCGAGCCCATCGACGCCGTCATCACCGCGGTGGAACCGCGACTGTGGAACATGTCGACGGTGCTGCCGATTCTGCAGGACACCACGATCGTCGCGGCCGGGCCGAGCGTGCAGAACGTCAAGTTGTCCGGCGCCGTGCCGATCGGCATCGTCGGCGACGCCGGTACGTGGGTGAAAACCCGTCAGTGAGAGGGTAATTGGTCCTCGCGGCGTTCGCGCATCAAACGCAGGCCGTGCGCGGCATATGCCGCGATCGCGAACACGGCGAGAAACCAGTACGGCGGGTGCGCCAGTTCCCACACGAACAACGCCGCAAAGAGCGGGGAGCGCTGGGTGATCGCCAGGACCCCGGCCGCACATGTAAGCGCCAGCGCCGACACGTGGATATCGATGTCCGCCAGCTGATTGAGCACAAGTGCGACCACCGACCCGGTGGCCGCGCCGGTGGCCAAGGCGGGGGTGAGCAGGCCGCCGACGGCCCCGGCGCGCAGAAACCCTGCTGTCAGAAGCGGTTTCAACAGCAGGATGACGCAGGCGGCGCCGAGGGTCATCCCGCTGTCGACAGCCACCGTCAGAATGCTTCGCCCGTTGCCGGGTAGTTCTGGGTACCAGATCGAGCAGATGCCGGTCAGCAGACCGGCCGCCGCGATCGCGGGGATCAGGATCCAGGACTTGTACTGCACCTTGGGGCGCGCGGCGTCCATCATCCGGTTGAACGCCAGACCGATGGCTCCGGCCAGCGGTGCGACGGCCAGCGCGAGGAACGCGAACAGATAGGACGTCGACGCGTCCGGCCAATCCAGCGGGTGTTCGAGATGGGTGACGGGCGCGGCGACCGCGACCGCGAGGCTCGAGGTGATCAGCGCTGTGCCCAGCACCCGCGGATGCCAGCTGCCCAGCAGGATCTGCGCGGCGAACAAGGCCCCGCCCAGCGGCACGCTGTAGACCGCACCCAGTCCGGCGCCCGCCGCGCAGGCGAGCAGAATCTCACGGTCGCGCGCCGTGAGCGACAGCCGCGTGGTGCCGAAATCGCCTAGTGCAGCGGACAGTTGACGGGGTGCGCCTTCGCGCCCCAGCGACGCCCCCGCGCCGACGAGCAGCACTTGGAGGAACGCGTCGATGGACATCGCGACCCGGGGGATGGGCCGGTGCTCCTTGATGGTTCCGGCGAGCGGGGGAACGGCGGTGCGCCGTCGTAGCATCCACCACCCGAAGCCGGCGAGCGCACCGCCGACCATCGGACCGACCGCGCGCCGCACCGGACTACTGCCGCCGACACCGGACAGCAGCGTGCCGAAGGAGTAGTGGTACGTCAGATGTTCGATCGCGTGCAGCAGCAGCGTGGTCGCCGCGCCCGCCACCCCGGCGAGCAGTCCGACGATGATGATCGCGCATACGAACTCGAGGGTGCGGCGCGACACCAAGTGAATCTAGCCCCAATCATCGTGCAAGCTGTGCCAATGGAGAGTCCACGGCTGCTGTTCGTCCACGCGCATCCCGACGACGAGACGTTGACGACGGGCGCGACGATCGCGCACTACGTCGCCCGGGGTGCGCGGGTGCGGGTGGTCACGTGCACCCTGGGCGAGGAGGGCGAGGTGATCGGCGACCAGTGGGCGCACCTGGCCGTCGACAAGGCCGACCAACTCGGCGGGTTTCGCATCGGTGAGCTGACGGCGGCACTGCAGGCGCTCGGTGTCCACGAGCCCGTCTTCCTCGGCGGCGCCGGCCGCTGGCGAGACTCGGGGATGGAAGGGACGCCGTCACGACGTCATCGACGCTTCATCGACGCCGATCCCGCGGAGGCGGTGGGCGCGCTGGTCGCGATCATTCGTGAGCTGCGCCCGCACGTCGTCGTCACCTACGACCCGAACGGCGGCTACGGGCACCCCGACCACATCCACACCCACGAAGTGACGATGGCGGCGGTTGTGGCGTCGGCTGGCTCCGAATATCCGGGCGAGCCGTGGATCGTGCCGAAGGTGTACTGGACCGTGCTCTCGACGACGGCGATCGCCGAGGGTCTGAACGCGCTCGAAGATGTGCCAGACGAATGGATCCGGGTGTCCATCGACGACGTGTCGTTCGGTCATCCCGACGAGGCGATCGACGCGGTCATCGACGTCCCGGATCAGCTGCCTGCCAAGGTGGCAGCCCTGCGGGCGCACGCCACCCAGGTCACCGTCGCGCCCAACGACCGCTCGCTGGCGCTGTCGAACAACATCGCTCTGCCGGTCGGCGCCGTCGAGCACTACATCCTGGTGTCGGGCGAGGCGGGCGCCCGCGACCGTCGCGGGTGGGAAACCGATCTGCTTGCGGGTCTGAACCTCGAATAGCGGGGGCTCAACGGGGTAAGCTCCCCGTCAACTGGTGCGCGTGGAAGGGACGACAATGGACCCCGATCTGGATCCGAACCTGCAGCACTGGCAGGACCGGCTCGACAACTTTCAGTGGGTCATCGGTTCGATCGCCAGCGTGATCGACAGCATCCCGACCTGACCTCGCCCGCTCCCAGCGCTGACTATCAGCGCGTCGCTGTTCTGACGCTGCTCGCCATCGACGGTGTCCTCTGCGCGATCCTCGCGTCGTTCTTTCTCCCGTTCTACCTCGGCACGTGGCCGTTTCCGATCAGCGCGCTGATCGGTGGCCTGATGAATGCCGCACTGGTGTGGGCCGCGCTGCATTGGACCTCGTCGCCGAGAACGGCGGCGGTGCCGCTGTTCACCTGGCTGCTGACCGTTGCGCTGCTGTCGCTGGGCGGACCCGGCGACGACATCGTCTACGGCGGCGCCGGGGTCATGGCCTACGGGACCCTGCTGCTGATCGCACTCGGCACGCTGCCCCCCGCAGCGGTGCTGTGGCGTCACATGAACGCCTGAGTGTCACTTTGCGTCGGCGGTGTCTCCGGCGCCTGGGTCACCCGGGCTGCCCGCGCCGTCATCATTTGATGACGGCGCCTTGGTCACCTTCGGTGCCAGTGACTGTGCAAGTTCGGCCAGCTTCGTGGTCAGGCTGCCGGTACGCGACCCGGTCGTGCTCGGGCCGTGGAACGACCGTCCACCCGGCGCGGTGACGAGGGAGTGGCGGATCTGACCTTGCGCGCGGACCGTTCCGGGCGAATTGGTCGGCTCAGTCGCGCCCTCGGTCTGATTCTCGAGTTGATCGGTTGCCGGACCGGGGTTGGTCTCCCCGGTGGCGACGATCGCTTCGATCTGCTCTTCCCCGCCAGTGCCCAGGCCTCCGTCGAGTTCGCCGGCACCTTCCTCGTGCGTTAGCTCGTCACCTTGGGTGAGCTCTTCCCCTCCGCCCAAGAATTCCTCGTGCGTGGGCAGTTCACCGAGGTTTTCGGTTCCCGCCTGCTCTGCAGTCTGGCCAAAGAGTGACGTCGTCCTCAACTCGGCATCCGCATCTTCCGCGGCTAGGGGGCCGATGGGGGGAATCGGGGGTAGCGGTGGCAGCCAGAAAGCCAATTGATCGTTCGCCAGGTAGATGAACGAGTTGATGGTGTCGATTCCGACGTTGACCAATCCCTGCCCAAAGCTGATGTTCCCCCCGAGCCAGTCGGCGATGTTGAACGTGATGCTTCGTACGATGCGTTCGCCGAAATCGTAGAAAATCGAGATCTGGGGGGCCAGCCATCCCACGTAGGGAACCCAGCCAACGGCGTAGGCAGCGACGTCGAATCCCCACTCCACCCACGGTTCGATGGCGTTGTAGACGTTCTTGATAGTGCTGTCGATCGAATTGCCGACGATGACCGGCGGGAAGTTGGGCTCCGGGAATTCGGCACCGAGGCTCGGCGGCACGATGATTCGTTCGAGCCATTCGATGAGGAGATTCGGCAGGTCGACAGATGCGACTGACGGCCCGAGTAGCGCCTCTGACGATTTGCGCTGGTATGTGAGCCAGGGGGGTTGCAGTGGCTCCACCGCCGCCGCCAGCCGGACCGCCCGATCCGGCGCGGGCGCGTCGGAGGGATGCACCGGAGCGATCACGGCCGCGCTTACTGCGAGCATGCTCACCCCCGCCGCCATTGCCGAGCGTGCAGAGTGTTTCATGTTGTCCTCCCGGAAAGCCCCGACTCCGATAACCTACGCCACTGTTTGCTCGTGCGTAAATGGACCGCACCTTTTGCTTTGCTGACGTCGCCCACCCGGCGGTGGCGCACCGACTGCGTCAATTGGCGGACTAATGTGACCGATATGTCAGGCGCCCATGTTTCAGAATGTGAGACGCGCGGATGATCTTCGACGGACGCGGGGTTACACGGGAGTGGCTCTGAACCCCCAGCATGGCGCCGATCTGCCCAGCCCGGTGATCCCACCGAAGTCAGGCACACCCAGCCCTGCAGGCCTGCGGCGCGTACTGCGCCGCGCCCGCGACGGCGTGGCACTCAATGTCGAGGAAGCAGCGATCGCGATGACCGCGCGTGGGGATGACCTCGCGGATCTGTGCGCCAGTGCGGCCCGCGTGCGTGATGCCGGCCTCGAAGCGGCCGGCCGACGCGGTCCGACCGGACGGCTGCCGGTGAGTTACTCGCGCAAGGTGTTCATCCCCGTCACTCATCTGTGCCGAGACACCTGCCACTACTGCACATTCGTCACGGTCCCCGGCAAGCTGCGGGCACAGGGCCTCGGCATGTACATGGAGCCCGACGAGATCCTCGAGGTCGCCCGTCGCGGTGCCGAAATGGGTTGCAAGGAAGCGCTGTTCACGCTCGGTGACCGGCCTGAGGCGCGTTGGGACGAGGCCCGGCAGTGGCTCGACGAGCGCGGCTATGACTCGACGCTGGACTACGTCCGGGCGATGGCCATCCGGGTGCTGGAGGAAACCGGGCTGCTGCCGCACCTGAATCCCGGCGTGATGAGCTGGTCGGAGTTGAGCCGGCTCAAGCCGGTGGCCCCGTCGATGGGCATGATGCTGGAGACCACCTCGCGGCGCCTGTTCGAGACCAAGGGACTGGCCCACTACGGCAGCCCGGACAAGGATCCGGAAGTCAGGCTGCGCACGCTGGCCGACGCCGGCCGTCTGTCGATCCCCTTCACGACCGGAATGCTCGTCGGGATCGGCGAAACGCTGGAAGAGCGTGCCGAAACCATCCATGCGATCCGGCGATCGCACAAGGAGTTCGGACACGTTCAGGAAGTGATCGTGCAGAACTTCCGGGCCAAGGACCACACCGCGATGGCGGCGACGCCGGATGCCGGCTTCGAGGACTTCGTCGCGACGATCGCGGTGACGCGCCTGGTGATGGGACCCAAGGTCCGCATCCAGGCGCCACCGAACCTGGTGTCGCGCCAGGAATGCCTGGCGCTGATCGGCGCCGGAGTCGACGACTGGGGCGGGGTGTCGCCGCTGACCCCCGACCACGTCAACCCCGAGCGGCCCTGGCCCGCGCTCGACGAGCTGTCCGCGGTCACGGCAGAGGCCGGTTACGACTTGGTGCAGCGTTTGACTGCTCAGCCGCAATACGTGCAGGCCGGTGCCGCGTGGATCGACCCGCGGGTACGTGGGCATGTCGACGCGCTGGCCGACCCCGAGACCGGTCTGGCCTTGGACGTCAACCCCACCGGACGGCCATGGCAGGAACCCGACGAGGCCTGGGAGTCTCTCGGTCGCACCGACCTTCACTCGGCCATCGACGATGCCGGCCGCCTCACCGAGACGCGCAGCGATCTGGGAAGTGCGTTCGGCGACTGGGAGTCGATCCGCGAGAAGGTGCACGAACTGGCCGCCCAGGCTCCTGAACGCATCGACACCGACGTGCTTTCGGCGCTGCGCTCCGCCGAGCGCGATCCGGCCGCACTCTCCGACGACGCATACCTGGCCCTCGCAATGGCGGACGGCCCGGCGCTGGATGCTGTTGCCGCACTGGCGGACTCATTGCGGCGCGATGTCGTCGGCGACGACGTGACCTTCGTCGTCAACCGCAACATCAACTTCACCAACATCTGCTACACCGGCTGCCGGTTCTGCGCGTTCGCCCAGCGCAAGGGTGACGCGGACGCGTTCTCGCTTTCGGTCGACGAGGTCGCCGACCGTGCATGGGAGGCGCACGTCGCGGGTGCGACCGAGGTGTGTATGCAGGGCGGTATCGATCCGGAGTTGCCCGTCACGGGCTACGCCGATCTGGTGCGCGCGGTCAAGGCACGCGTGCCGTCGATGCATGTGCATGCGTTCTCGCCGATGGAGATCGCCAACGGAGTCACCAAGAGCGGCACCAGCATTCGGGACTGGCTCACCGAGCTTCGTGAGGCGGGACTGGGTTCCATCCCGGGCACCGCCGCCGAGATCCTCGACGACGAGGTCCGCTGGGTGCTGACCAAGGGCAAGCTGCCGACGTCGATGTGGATCGAGGTCGTCAGCACCGCGCACGAAGTCGGGCTGCGGTCGAGTTCGACGATGATGTACGGCCACGTCGATTCACCGCGACACTGGGTCGGCCACCTTCGCGTGCTGCGTGAGATCCAGGACCGCACCGGCGGATTCACCGAATTCGTACCGCTTCCATTCGTTCATCAGAGTTCCCCGCTTTACCTTGCGGGTGGCGCGCGGCCGGGGCCGACGCACCGCGACAACCGCGCCGTGCATGCGCTGGCGCGAATCATGCTGCACGGCAGGATCGACAACATCCAGACCAGCTGGGTCAAGCTCGGTGTCGAGCGCACGCAGGTGATGCTCAATGGTGGTGCCAACGATCTGGGCGGGACGTTGATGGAGGAGACCATCTCGCGGATGGCCGGTTCGGAGTTCGGCTCGGCCAAGAGCGTCGAGGAGCTCACCTCGATCGCCGAGGGCATCGGCCGGCCGGCGCGACAGCGCTCCACGACATACACGCCTCTGGCTGCCTAGCCTTACCTAACAAGAAGTGCCTGAAACGCACTGCTGCGCCTGGCTTTACGGAAACTCGACGCAAAAAAGAACGCTCCCGCGACTGCAACGCGTATACCTTGAGTGTCGCAATCCTCAACCGTTGGAGCGGCCATGGACACGATCTCCGGAATCCCCGCGCACGCCCTGTTGGTACACGGCATCGTGGTACTCGCGCCCTTGACCGCCTTGCTCGTGATCCTGTGTGCAATCTGGCCCGCGGCACGTCGTCGGCTGGTGTGGCTGGTGTTGGCTCTCGCCGTGGTGACGGCAGTGCTCACACCGTTGACCACATCAGCTGGTGAATGGCTTCTGGAGCACGGGGGCCCGCCGCGGCCGATTCTGCAGGAGCATGCCGAGCGCGGAGAGTGGATGATCTACTTCTCGGTCGCCATGCTGATCGTTGCGGTGGCGCTGGCGGCGCTGCATTGGATGGAAGGCCGGTCGGACAAACCGCGGAAGGCCGCGGCGGCGATGCTGGCCGTCGTGGCCCTGCTGGTGGGCGTGTCGTCCATCATCACCGTCGTTCGGATCGGCGACAGCGGCGCGCAGGCGGTCTGGGGCGATCGGGGCTGACCTGGCGTATTCGCCGTGGATGGTGGCCTGAAATAAAACCGGACTGGGGTCCGTTTATCTGCTACGAAGGCGCCGGGGAGGCCGGCGCTCCGTAGAGGAAGAGATTCACGAATGACCACTGCCACCGGCGCCACCGGAACCGCCCAGCTCGCCACGGGTACCTGGGCCATCGACCCCGTGCACTCCACCATCGGCTTCTCCGTACGTCACCTGATGGTGAGCAAGGTTCGGGGCACCTTCGACACCTTCAGCGGCGCGATCGTCGTCGCCGAGGACGGCACGCCGTCCGTGACCGCGGAAATCGCTGTCGACTCCATCAACACCCGCAACGAGCAGCGCGACGCACACGTCCGGTCCGCCGACTTCTTCAACGCCGAGCAGTATCCGACCGCCACCTTCACCTCGACCGGCGTCCGGTCTGACGGTGACTCCTACCTGGTCGACGGCGACTTCACCCTCAAGGGTGTGACCAAGCCGGTCACCCTGGAACTGGAGTTCAACGGCGTCAACCCCGGCATGGGACACGGCGAGGTCGCCGGGTTCGAGGCGTCGGTGGTGTTGAACCGCAAGGACTTCGGCATCGACATCGACATGCCGCTGGACACCGGGGGCACCGTCGTCGGCGACAAGATCACCGTCACCCTGGAGATCGAGGCACTCAAGCAGGCGTAACACCCGCCGCACAACGAACTAGCGCGTCTGCAGGACGAGATCCTGCAGACGCGCTAGCTGCGTTTCGGTCTACATGTCCAAGCAGCTGCTCCCCCCGTCGCTGGCCGGGATGTCGATGTTCTTGGCCGAGAACTCGGCAACCACACCGTTGTTCGTGACTGCGAGCGAATCCACCCGGAGGTTGTACTTGTTGTCGGTGAGTTCGCCCGTCATCTCGTCGAGCTTGGACTGCAGGTCTTCCTGAGGGAGGTCTAGATCTCCGCCGAGTGTGAAACCGTCGGGCTGGATTTCCAGCTTGATTCCGCCGTCGGCGGTCGTCTCCGGCTTGACGGCGATGCTGCTGTCGAACATCCCTTCCAGGGTGACGATTCCGGTCGACGGGTCGGTCTTGACGTTCGTCACGACCTCGTCGGTCGAGATCCAGTCCGACAGGAAGCTCAAGAAGCTGCCCTCGAGGTATTCGTCGATGGCCTCTTTCATGGCGGTGTTGGCAGACTGCCGAATGCCTTCGGACGTCCAGTCGATGGTCGCGTTGATCGCGCCGATGGTGCCCCGGTCGTTCGCGCCGCCGTTGAGGTCGAGGTCGTCGACCGCGATGTCCGCGGTGACCCCGTCAACGCCGCGGATGGGTCCGTCGGTGGCGATCGTGAACCCGGAGTACTTGTCGTCGAAGTACTGCATGAGAACCGGCGGCGAGGTCTCGAAGGTCACATCGACGGAGTCCTCGGACCCCTCGATGAAGCATGCGGCGGCCGATTCGACCTTGTCGACCGCGACTGAACGTGCGTAGAACTCGGCGCCGAGCACTCCCGCGGCGGCGGTCGCGAGAACTATCACGAGGATGAGGACGACCGCGAGCGGACCACGGCCGCGCTTGCGTTTCGCAGGCGGCTGGGCCGGGGGAGCCGGCGGTTGAACCGGGGGCAAAGGCGGCTGCACCGGCGGGACCGGACGGGAGAGCTGCGGAGCCGGCCGCATGGGATAGCCCTGAGCCTGAGTGGGTGCGGAATAGAACTGCGGAGCCGGCCGCATCGGATGGCCCTGAGTGGGCGCGGAATGGAATTGCGCTCCGCGCGTCGGGCCGAGCGTGTTGGCGGCGTACCGGGGGTAGGTCATGTCCTGGTCCTTCTGAGTCAGTCGCGACGACGAGGCGGTCGTGGTGATTGACGGAAAGACTGAGCGAGTGCGCTTGGAGAATCCTTAACGGCCGAGCGATGGCCCGGTCAGAGCCGGGCCGCCAGCTCGGTTCCCTGTTTGATGGCCCGCTTGGCGTCGAGTTCGGCGGCCTCGGCCGCACCGCCGATGACGTGCGGACGGACGCCCCTGGAGCGCAGCGCGTCCTCGAGATCGCGCACCGGCTCCTGGCCGGCGCAGATCACCACGTTGTCGACGTCGAGCACCCTTGGGTTCGCCCGCTCGGAGCCGAAGCTGATGTGCAGGCCGTCGTCGTCGATGCGCTCGTAGTTCACACCGGACAGCTGCTGTACGCCCTTGGCCTTCAGCGCGGCCCTGTGCACCCAGCCCGACGTCTTACCCAGTCCCTTGCCCTGCGGACCTTTCGTGCGCTGCAGCAGGTACACCTCGCGGGCGGCCGGCGCGGGGATCGGTGTCGTCAGCGCACCGCGGGTCTCTTGCGGGTCGGCCACGCCCCATTCGGCCTTCCACTCCTTGAGAATGATCGACGGCGATCTGTATTCGTCTGCCGGCCCCGCCGGCGTGGTCACCAGAAACTCGCTCACGTCGAACCCGATTCCACCCGCGCCGACGACGGCCACGCTCTTGCCGACCGGCCTGCCGGTGATGGCGTCGGCGTAGGACAGCACCATGGGATGGTCGATGCCGGGGATGTCGGGCATCCGCGGCGAAACCCCGGTCGCCAGCACCACCTCGTCGAACCCGGCCAGTTCGTCAGCGCTCGCCCGGGTCCGTAGCCGGACGTCGACGCCGTGCTTGTCGAGCATGCGGGTGTAGTAGCGCAGCGTCTCGCTGAACTCTTCCTTGCCGGGAATCCTTCTCGCCAAGTCGAATTGGCCGCCGACGGCGTCACCCGCCTCGAACAGCGTCACCCGGTGGCCGCGCTGCGCCGCGCTGACGGCGGTGGCCAGGCCCGCGGGCCCGGCGCCGACCACCGCGACGCGCTTGGCGAGTCGCGTCGGGCTCAGCACCAGCGTCGTCTCGTGACCGGCCCGGGGGTTCAGCAGACACGAGACCGTCTTGTGCACGAACGCGTGGTCCAGGCAGGCCTGGTTGCACGCGATGCAGGTGTTGATCTCGTCGGCGGCATCGGCCTGCGCCTTGCGTACCCAGTCCGGGTCCGACAACAGCGGACGCGCCATCGAGATCAACTGGACATGTCCCTCGGTGAGAATCTGCTCGGCGGCTTGGGGCATGTTGATTCGGTTCGACGCCACCACCGGAATGCCGATGTGCTCGGCCACCGCATTGCTGATGTCGACGAACGCGCTGTTGGGGACTGAAGTGACGATCGTCGGCACCCGCGCCTCGTGCCAGCCGATGCCGGTGTTGATGATCGTCGCGCCCGCTGCCTCGACTTCAGTTGCCAGCGCGACGATTTCGTCCCAGCTCTGACCGTCCTCGACGTAGTCGGCCATCGACATCCGATAGCAGATGATGAAGTCCTCGCCGACGGCAGCGCGGGTGCGGCGGACGATCTCGTCGGGGAAGCGCCTGCGATTTTCCGGTGTTCCGCCCCATTTGTCCTTGCGCTTGTTGGTGCGCGGCGCCAGGAACTGGTTGAGCAGATAACCCTCGCTGCCCATGATCTCGACACCGTCATACCCGGCGTCGCGGGCCAGCAGCGCACATTTCACGAAGTCGTCGATGGTGCCCTCGACGTCGCGCAGGGCGCGCGGCCTGAACGGGTTGATCGGCGCCTTGATCGACGACGCGCTGACCGAAAACGGGTGGTAGGCATAACGTCCCGCATGCAGGATCTGGAGCAGGATCTTGCCGCCCTCGTCGCGTACGGCTGACGTGATCCTGCGGTGCCTGCGGGCGTCCGACGAGGTGAGGAGCTGGGCCGCGAACGGCAGCAGCCAGCCCGTGCGGTTCGGCGCGTAGCCACCGGTGATGATCAGCCCGACGCCGCCACGGGCGCGTTCGGCGAAATACGCGGCCAGCCGGTCGGTGTCGCGTGCGCGATCCTCGAGGCCGGTGTGCATCGACCCCATGACGACGCGATTGCGCAGGGTGGTGAAGCCGAGATCCAACGGCGACAACAGGATCGGATACGTCACCGGCCCGCCCCCGAGGACCTCTCGAGGGCCGCGGCCACTTCGTCGAGCCAGTCGATGGCGCTCTCCTCGGCCCGGATGCCGCCGCGTAGCACGAGGTGCTGGTGCAGGGCGGCACCGCTCAACACGCTGGGGTCGGGGAACTGCTGTTTCTCGAACCCCCGATAGATGTCGAGCAGCTCGGCACGCTCGGAACGCAACGAACCGACCTGGATGCGCAGCGCGTCGACGTCCCCGTATTCGGCGCCGCGCACCTTGACGGCCAGATCGCGGGTTCGGTTGTCGGCCACCGTGCTGCCGCGTCCGGACAACGGTTCGGCGATCCAGCGGGCGAGTTCGCCGCGGCCCGCCTCGGACACCGTGTACACCTTCTTGTCCGGCCTGCCTCGTTGGGAGACGGGAGTGACGACCACCCAGCCGTCGTTCTCCATCGTCCGCAGCGTGCGGTAGATCTGCTGGTGGGTCGCCGCCCAGAAGTACCCGATGGACCGGTCGAACCGGCGCGCAAGTTCGTATCCCGAACCGGACTGCTCGCATAGGGCGACGAGGATCGCGTGGGGCAGGGCCACCCGCGCAGCCTAGGTCGGCGGTCGATTCATATGCAACTTGTTGCATCGTGCTCCGACACTCAGCCGCACCGGCGTCAGGGGCCGATGCTGAGCGCCCGATCAGCGGGTTGACATGATGGCGTGTGGTGGCTGGTCTAGTTGTATCTGCGACGTCTAGTATCAGTAACCACGCGCAACCCATAACCGGGTGGCGCGTGAAGTTAGGGCACACTGAGACGACCGTCCAGGTATGGATTCCGCATACTTGCTCAGAACTCATGGGCCTTGACCCAAGATGGCAGCCCCATTGGACAGGAGATCGAGGAGCAACCTGTGACGTACACGATTGCCGAACCCTGCGTTGACTTGAAAGACAAGGCATGTATCGAGGAGTGCCCTGTCGACTGCATCTATGAGGGCGCACGCATGCTGTACATCCACCCGGACGAGTGCGTGGACTGCGGTGCCTGCGAACCTGTCTGCCCGGTGGAGGCCATCTACTACGAGGACGATGTGCCGGACCAGTGGTCCAGCTACACGCAGATCAACGCCGACTTCTTCGCTGAGCTCGGATCTCCGGGCGGTGCGTCCAAGGTCGGGCAGACCGACAACGACCCCCAGGCGGTCAAGGATCTGCCGCCGCAGGAAAAGGACTGATAACGGCTCGCTCGCAGCGCGTATCGGCGTCCTTGCCGCTGTTCCCGTGGGACACCCTGGCCGACGTCACCGCGCTGGCCCGGTCACACCCTGACGGCATCGTCGACCTCTCGGTAGGCACACCCGTCGACGACGTGGCTCCGGTGATCCGTGACGCACTGGCCGCGGCCGGTTCCGCCCCCGGCTACCCGACGACCGCAGGCACACCCGCGTTGCGGGCGTCGGCGGTGGCGGCGCTGCAACGCCGATACGGCATCACCGGTCTCGCCGAGCATGCCGTGCTGCCGGTGATCGGAACCAAGGAGCTCATCGCGTGGCTGCCGACGTTGCTCGGCCTGTCACCTGATGACTTGGTCGTGGTGCCCGAATTGGCCTACCCGACCTACGAGGTCGCGGCACGGCTGGCTGGAACACCGTTCGTACGCGCGGATTCACTGACGCAGCTGGGTCCGCAGTCGCCCGCACTGGTGTACCTGAACTCGCCGAGCAACCCCACGGGCAAGGTGCTGGGCGTCGACCACCTGCGCAAGGTCGTCGGCTGGGCTCGGGAGCGCGGCGTCCTCGTCGCCTCCGACGAGTGCTACTTGGGACTGGGCTGGGAGGACCAGCCGCTCTCGGTACTGCATCCCGACGTCTGCGACGGTGACCACACCGGGCTGTTGGCGATCCATTCGCTGTCGAAGACGTCGTCGCTTGCGGGATACCGCGCCGGTTTCGTCGCCGGTGACCCGTCGGTGGTGGCCGAACTGCTGGCCGTGCGCAAGCACGCGGGCATGATGATGCCGACTCCGGTGCAGGCCGCGATGCGTGCCGCACTCGACGACGACGAACACGAACGGGAGCAGCGCGCGCGCTACGAGCGGCGCAGGACCGTACTCATGCCGGCGCTGCAGGGGGCCGGCCTGACCGTCGACAATTCGGAAGCGGGACTGTACATCTGGGCCACGCGCGGCGAGCCGTGCCGCGA
The DNA here is from genome assembly GCF_032883055.1 of Mycobacterium sp. 29Ha. Lineage (NCBI taxonomy): Bacteria > Bacillati > Actinomycetota > Actinomycetes > Mycobacteriales > Mycobacteriaceae > Mycobacterium > Mycobacterium sp. 29Ha. The sequence goes on along the minus strand of NZ_JAMQTI010000008.1, from coordinate 15,407 downwards.
CACCGTCGCCTGGCTGGCCCAGCGAGGCATTTTGGTGGCGCCCGGTGAGTTCTACGGGCCCGGGGGAGCGCGGTACGTCCGGGTCGCGTTGACCGCTTCCGATGAGCGCATAGCCGCTGCGGTACAACGACTTACGGGATAGCGATCAGTCGAGCAGACCCATCGACATCGCGGTGGTCACCGCCGCCGTGCGGTCGGAAACGCCGAGCTTGTTGAACGTCCGAAGCAGATGGGTTTTCACCGTGGCTTCGCTGATGTGCAGTGCACGCCCGATATCAGCGTTGGTCATACCGGTCGCCACCAGCCCGAGAACCTCGACCTCGCGGGTCGACAACGCTGCCGAAACAGGTTGGCGCACAAAGCGGACCAGCCGGTCGGCAACCGTCGGCGCCAGCACCGTCTTACCTCGCGCCGCGTCGCGAACGGCCTCGGCGAGTTCGGATCGCGTCGCATCCTTCAGCAGATAGCCCGCCGCACCCGCTTCCACCGCGCGCAGGATGTCGGTGTCGGACTCGTACGTGGTGACGACGACGATGCGTGTCCCCGGCAGCGCCGCGAGGATTCGCTCGGTGGCCGTGACGCCGTCGACGTCCGGCATCCGCAGATCCATGAGAATGACGTCAGGTTGCAGGGATTCGGCCATCACAACCGCCTCCGCGCCCGACCCCGCCTCGCCCACGACGACGAGGTCGGCCTCGGCGTCGATCATGCCCCGCAAACCCTCCCGGACCACCGGATGGTCGTCGACGAGCAGCACCTTCGTGATGGCGGCCGTCATGTCGGCACCTCGACCGTCAACGTCGTCCCGCCGCCGGGACCGGTGGACAGGGTCATCGCACCTCCGACCTGCGCCACCCGGGTTCGCATTCCGCGCAGCCCGAAGCCCTCTGGGTGCCTGCTGTCCATTCCAATACCGTTGTCTGTCACCGTAAGCCGGACTCCTGAGGTCGACGGTGCCAGGTCGACGGTGACCGCGCTGGCCTGCGCGTGTTTGCGAATGTTCGCGAACGCCTCCTGCGTGGCACGCAGCAGCACCACATCGGCGGCCATGCTCTGGGTGGGCAGATCGTCGGCGATGCGGGCGGTGACCGCGGCGTCGGTCTCGGCGGCGAGTCGATCGCACTGTCGTTGGATGGCGGCGGGCAGCGTTTCCTCCAGCGGACTCGGCGTCAGTTCGGCCACCATCGCCCGCGCTTCGGCGAGGTTCTCCCGTGCAGTGGCGCCGATCAATTCGACGTGCCTCTTCGCCGCGGCGGTATCGGTTTCCAGCTCCGGTTCGACGGCCTGGGCGAGCATGACGATGCTGGTGAACCCCTGAGCTAGCGTGTCGTGGATCTCGCGGGCCAGTCGTTCCCGTTCCGCCGCAGTGCCCGCCGCCCGAGACAAACGGGCGCTCTCGGCGCGAGTGGCCGCCAGTTCGGAGACCAGGGTGGCCAGCTGTCTGCGTTGCCGCATCGACGTGATGATCACAGTCCCGATCACCGGCGCGATGATCACCCCGATGAGGGTGAACGCAATGGCGATACCGAGATTCGGCGAAGGAATTCCTTCCCTGACGATGACCAGGATCAGTGGGATCAGGTTGATCGCCGTGGTGATCACCAAGGCGACGCGCAGCGTCAGTGTCGCGAACACGATTGGATAGATCGTCGGCACCGCTGCCACCGCGACCGGAGAGGCCCACAGCGCCAGCGTCCACAGCGCGACCACAACTCCGACGAAACATGCTGCAGCCAAGCTGTTCTCAGGAAGCGCAAAGATCTTGCGGCCCAATGTCACCACGCAGAGCACCATGCCTGCGATCGCGGCGATCGCGACGGGTGTGTCGCCCGGAAAGCGATGATCGAGCACGACCACCGCGAACATGGCCGCCGCGCAGACGCCGACGACATAGACCATCCACAGCCAATGCCATTCGGCGCCCCGCGGGGCGTCCACACTCATACCGCGATTTTCCCCTAGCTTCGCTGCGGGCCCGATCCCTGGGTCGGTGCCCAGTTGCCGTGAAATCCGTGCGGTACGCGGGCCGGAAGGTGCACCGTAGCGACCGTTTCCAGCGTCTGCGCGTCGAGGAGCACAAGCTCACTGCGGTCGGTGGCCGGGTCGTAGACGAACCCCATGACGACCCCGTCGTCCTCGGCAGCGTCCGCGCTGGATGGCACGAAGACGAACTCGCCGGGTTCACGACCCGCGCCGAAGGTCGCCTTCTGGGTGCGTTTGGTCTCCAGGTCGTGCTTCAGGATCGAGTCCGCTTCGGTGATTCCTGCGGAGCCTCCGACATAGCCGACCGCGTAGCCGAACCTGTTCGGGCGACCGACGCGCCGCTCGTCGACCCGCGGGAACTCCTGGACGGTGTCGTCGAGGCGTTCTTCACGAACTCTGCCTGCGGCCAGATCGACGGTCCACCGGTCCAGAGTCTGCGTGCCGGGTACCAAGCTGTTGCCGGTCGTGAAGACCGACGAATGCCGAACGATGTCGAGCACAATGCTGTCGCCTTCCGGCGAAGACACGTCGTAGGCGTTCAGTGGATGGAAGACGTAGCAGGGCTGCACTTCGAACCAACGGATGTCGGCAGCGGTGCCCTCGCGAGGCATCACCCCGACGCGGGCCTGCCGTTCCGGGGCCCAGCGATAGGGCATGCCGCCCGAGGGCGCCCCGCCCCCCTGGCCGGATTTGCGCATGGCCCGTCGCAGGACGAAATCCGGCAGCGCGTGACGCTCCACGACATGGGTCAGCAGACCCGTGGCAGCCTTCGCCGTCGGAGTCTGTGCTTGGCCGCGCAGCTCCAGCGCGACCGGCAAGTCATAGAGCACGACATATTTTTCGGTGAGCGAGAAGTCGTGCATCATCGTCTGCGCCTTCAAACGGATGTCGACCGTACGACGCACCTTCCCGTCGACACCCGTCACGGTGTACCTCACGATGTTCCCGCGCACCGGGCTGTATGAAACGGCGTGCAGCTCACCGGTCACCGGGTCCCGCTTGGGGTGGGCGGAGTATCCGCCGAACAGCGTGCCGCAGAAGTCGGAGGGGCCGACGGTCTCCAGCTCGTCGGTCAGCTCGTACGGACGTCCGCCGGCCTCGACGATGGCCAGGGTCCTGCCGCCTTGTTCGAGGATGTTGGTGTTCGCCGCGAAGTCGAAGCCGCCCGCGGTCGGACCTCCGCGCCAGGTCTCGCCCAGCCGGCGCGCCACGGCCGCAGAGCGCACCCACCGGTTGCGGTACCACTGCGCCTGGCCGTCGCGCAGACGTAGTCCGTGCGCCATGCCGTCGCCGAGGAACCAGTGGTAGCGGGCGGGATCCGGATCGCCGAGAGGGTTGGGTCCGATGCGGAGATAGCGACCGTCGAGATACTCCGGGATGGTTCCGGTGACCTCTAGGTCGAGGGCGGTGATTTCCTCCCTGACCGGCGCGTAGTTGCCGTTGAGATAGGGATTGTCCGTGCTGCGGGTCCGGGCTGCGGTCGTCATGTACCGATCGTGCTCCGTTGGCGAGCGGTGCGCGACCACCTTGGGGCTGATTGCTGTGTCCGTCGAACGGTTGACAGTGATGACGTTTGCGTGACTAATCGATGCAAGAGCGATGCAATTTAGCGCGAAGCGGGTATCTATGTTCATAGGTTGGGGTCGCCAGCCCTGGGTAAGTTGGACCGCACACGGCGCGGAAGGAGTGGTGCGTGTCAGCGATCGGCTCACGCATGCTTGACGAGGTGGTGTCACGGGCGGCCAACGGGTCGCGGCCGGCTGCCGACCTGGGCGGCGAGCACTGGCGCAGTGCGTTGCGCCGTGCTGTGCAGGGGATCGTCGCCGAGTTCGTCGACACCCGGTGCGCACCCGAGCTTCAGGCTGCCGGGGTCGACATCGCGGCCGACGTGTTGCGCGATTTCCTCGACGGAGGCAAGTGCGTGCGGTCGACGTTCATGTACCTGGGCTGGTTGTGCGGCGCCGACCACGATCCTGCGGCGCTGCGAGCAGCCGCCGGCCTCGAGCTGCTGCACGCGTTCGCCCTCTTGCAGGACGATGTCATGGATAGCTCCACCCTGCGTCGGGGCCGAGACGCCGGCCACATCGCATTCGCGCAGTGGTATCGGCGGCGGGCGTTGCGCGGATCGCCGGATCGTTTCGGAGAATCCGCCGCGGTGCTGCTTGGGGATCTGTGCCTGGTCTGGGCGGCCCAGATGATGCGGGAGAGTCGCGTCCCGACCGCCGCCCTCGAGCGGGTCTGGCCTCGCTATGACGCGATGCGCACCGAACTCGCGATAGGACAATTCGCCGACCTGATCAACGACTCGAGCAGGTTCCCGACCCTGGACCGCGTGCTGTCGGTGTCGCGCCGCAAGTCCGGCAACTACACCGTGCGGCGACCACTTGAAATGGGCGCGGCCATGGCGGGCTGCGACGAGTCGGTGATGGCGATGCTCGGCGGCTACGGTGACGCCATCGGTGAGGCCTTCCAGATGCGTGACGATCTACTCGGCATCTTCGGATCGCCTTCGATCACGGGAAAGCCCAGCGGCAGCGACCTTTTGGAGGGCAAGGCGACAACCGTCGTAGCGGCCGCCTACCACCTGGCGGACAGGGTGCTGCGCAGGCAACTGCGCGGCCTGATGCGCGCGGACGCCCTCGACGTCGACGACATCAACCGCTGGCGTGAACTGATCGTCGCCACCGGCGCCGTCGATTGGATCGAGAAACTGATCGACTCGCGGCTCACGCATGCCCTGACGCTCGTCGACGGTGCCGACGTGCGCCCAGAGGTCCGAGTGGCCTTGGCGGACATGGCCACGGCATGCACTGCACGGACGGCGTGATCGTGAAAACCATTGGAGGCAACGCCCAGCGGGTGGTCGTGGTCGGTGCGGGCCTTGCGGGGCTGTCGGCGGCTCTGCATCTCGCAGGGCGTGGCCGGGAGGTCACGGTGATCGAACGGGCGCCACATCCCGGGGGACGGGTGGGGCGCCTCGACATCGACGGATACCGCCTCGATACGGGCCCGACCGTGCTGACGATGCCTGACCTCATCGACGACGCATTCGCTGCCGTCGGCGAATCGCTGTCCGATCGCCTCGACCTCATGCGGGTCGATCCGGCTTACCACGCGTCGTTCGCCGACGGCAGCTCCTTGAACGTGCACAGCGACCGAGAGGCGATGGCCGCCGAGATCGAGCGGTTCGCGGGCCGCGGGCAGGCCGACGGCTACGTGCAGCTACGTGACTGGCTGACCCGGCTCTATGACGTCGAGTTCGACGGTTTCATCGCATCGAACTTCGACTCACCGCTGTCACTGCTCACGCCTGCGCTGGCGCGGTTGACGGCCATCGGCGGCTTTCGTCGGTGGGATCGCATGGTGCGCAAGTTCATCAGCGACGAACGGCTGCGGCGGGTGTTCACCTTTCAAGCGCTGTACGCCGGGGTCCCGCCGCAGCGGGCACTGGCCGTATACGCCGTGATCGCCTACATGGACACCATCTCCGGAGTCTTCTTCCCGCGCGGCGGCATGCGCGCCCTGCCTGATGCGCTGGCCGCGGCCGCCGCCGGTGCAGGAGTCCAATTCCGTTACAGCGCCGCAGTTTCCGCACTGGAGCGCAGTGGGTCAGAGGTGACGGCCGTGCACACCAGCACCGGTGAGCGTGTCCCGGCAGACGCGGTCGTGCTGACCACGGAGCTACCGGAGACCTATCGCCTCCTCGGCCGTGAACCGCGCAGGCTGCTTCGGCTTCGGCCCGCACCATCGGCCGTCGTCGCGCACGTCGGTTGCCAGGCGGTCGATCCCGACGTCGGCCACCACACCATTCTGTTCGGCCAGGCCTGGCAGCAGACATTCCGGGACATCATCGACGACGGACGGGTGATGGGCGACCCGTCGCTGCTTGTCACCAGGCCCACGGCGGGTGACGCGGGGCTGGCGCCCGCCGGTCGCGATCTGCTGTACATCCTGGCTCCCGCGCCGAATACCGCTGTGGGCAATGTCGATTGGGCCGCAACGGGTCCGGCATACACCGACAGCATCTTGCGGGCCGTCCAGAACCGGATGCCGTCGCTCGGCCACGGCGCCGAACTGCTGCACGTCGTCGACCCTGCGGACTGGGCGCGCCAGGGCATGCTGGCGGGCACGCCGTTCGCGCTGGCCCACACCTTCGGGCAGACCGGTCCGTTCCGGCCGGCGAACACCGTGCGCGGTATCGACAACGCCGTCCTCGCCGGATCCTCGACAGTGCCGGGGGTAGGTGTTCCCACAGCGTTGATGTCGGGCCGCCTGGCCGCCGACAGAATCACCGGCGCCGTGACCAGGCGACGCCAACTACGGGTGGTGCAATCATGATCAGCTCAGAACTCCATGCCGCCGGTGTCCACGACCCCGTGTTGCGGGACGCCTACCGACGCTGCCGCACCTTGAACTCGCAGCACGGTCGCACGTTCTTCCTTGCCACGAGGTTGCTCACCCCGCAGCAGCGTCCCGCCGTGCACGCGCTCTACGGATTCGCTCGGCGAGCCGATGACATCCTGGACGACTTCGACCCGTCGCTGTCCAGCGCGGAGCGTTCGGATGAATTGCAGCGGTTGGCGACACGGTTGTTCAACCGCATGACGACCGGCGCCACCGATGATGGTGATCCGTCGTTGGCGGCGGTGGTCGACACCGCGCGCAGATATGGCATCCCGTGGGAACACTTCGACGACTTCCTGTCCTCGATGCGAATGGATCTGACGACCACCGACTACCCCGATCGCGCTGCACTCGACCGATACATGTACGGCTCCGCCGAAGTGATCGGACTTCAAATGCTGCCCGTCCTGGGTACCGTCTGCGAATCCACCGAGGCTGCACCGTACGCCGCAGCACTCGGAAAGGCGTTCCAGCTCACCAACTTCCTGCGCGATGTCGATGAAGACCTGCAGCGCGGACGGATCTATCTACCCGCCGACGAACTGGCCGTCCACGACGTGGACCGCGACGTTCTGAACTGGTGTCACGACCATCGCCAGACCGACCCGCGAGTGCGGCGCGCTCTGGAGGAACAGCACGCGGAGACCAGACGCATCTACCGGTTCGCCGAGCAGGGCATTGCCCTGCTTCATCCTCGATCGAGACCGTGCATTTCGGCTGCGCTCACGTTGTACTCTGAAATCCTCGACCGCATCGAAGAACTCGACTTCGCGGTATTCGATCAACGCGCCACCGTCGGCACGGGCCGCCGACTCCAGGTCGCTGGTCGCGGGTTCATCGAAGCGTGGGTCGCCCGAGTGCGCCATTCAGGGACGTGACGGTGGACCGTTGGGCGCTGGTCACCAAGGAGACGCTGTGAGTCTGTCCTCCAACGAGATTCCCGGTGCGTTTGACGCCGGGGCGCCTGCCTACGACAAGCTCGTCGGCGCCAATCCTGGCTACCACGATCACCTGCGACTCTCGGCGCAGCGTATGCGGATCGCCGACGATGGCCGTGGGTTACGCCTGCTCGACGCCGGATGCGGCACCGGGGCGTCGACCGCGGCGCTACTGGCCGTCGCGCCCGAAGCCGAGATCGTCGCGGTCGACGCCTCGGAGGGGATGCTGACACAGGCGCGGGCGAAAGCGTGGCCGTCGTCGGTCAGCTTCGTGCAGTCTCGGATCGAGGACCTTGCCGACGCCGGCGTCGGCGGACCGTTCGACGGCATCCTGGCGGCTTACCTGATCCGCAACGTCACCGACAGAGACGGGCAGCTACGCAGGTTTCGTGAACTCCTGCGACCGGGCGGAACGCTTGCAGTGCACGAATACTCGGTCCGCGATTCCAAGTTCGCCACGGCGGTGTGGAACGCGGTGTGTACCGCGATCATCATTCCCAGCGGTCGCTTGCGCAGTGGTGATGCCTCGCTCTACACCTACCTCCGGCGCAGTGTGAACACCTTCGACGGCGTGGAAGCCTTCCGGCACAGGATGCAGGCGAACGGCTTCGAGTCCGTCCGCAGCGAGACGATGCCCGGTTGGCAGCGCAACATCGTGCACACTTTCCTGGGGCAGGCCCCACGACGATGACCGATTCGCGCGCTCAGACCCATCCCGCGCCATCTGGCGTGGCGAACGCATCTGAACTGGCAGAGCGCCCTCGCGTCGTCGTGGTCGGCGCAGGCATCGCGGGCCTTGCTGCGGCCACGGGATTGGCCGAGCGCGGCGTCGCGGTGGACCTCATCGAGCGCCAGGGCTACCTGGGCGGCCGGGTCGGCGGATGGACCGAGCGACTTTCCGATGACTCTGAGGTCGCGATGAATCGCGGCTTCCACGCGTTCTTCCGGCAGTATTACAACCTGCGAAACCTGCTGCGGCGCATCGATCCTGCGCTCGCGATGCTCAAGCCGGTGGATGACTACCCGCTTGTCGACGCCGAAGGCCGCACCGACACTTTTCGGGGTTTGCCGCTGACGCCACCGCTCAACGCGATGCTGTTCGCTCTGCGCAGTCCCACGTTCCGGCTACGAGACCTCGTCCGGCTCGACGCGCGAGCGGCCGCCCCGCTGGCGGCGGTGTCGGTACCGGACATCTATGACCGCCTCGACCACGTGGATGCTGACTCCTTCCTGCGCGACATCAACTTTCCCACAGCAGCGCGGCATCTGGCGTTCGAGGTCTTCTCCAGAAGCTTCTTCGCGGAGCCGACTGACCTGTCGGCAGCCGAACTGGCAGCGATGTTCCACATCTACTTCCTCGGCTCCCGCGAGGGGCTGATCTTCGACGTGGCCGATGCCAATTTCGATGTGGCGCTGTGGAACCCGCTGGGCGCCTACCTCGAGTCGCTTGGTGTTCGCGTACACCGCGAGACGTCGGTGAGCGAGGTGCGACACGGGCAGAGTTGGACGGTCGGTCTCGACGGCGGAGCGGAACTACACGCCGACGGTGTCGTTCTGGCTACCGATGTCGCCGGCCTGCAACGCATCGTCGAGAACTCTGCCGGTATCGGCGACGATGACTGGCGCAAGAGCGTGGCAAAACTCGGTCAAGCGCCGCCGTTCATCGTGCATCGGTTGTGGCTGGACAAGAAGGTGAATTCCGACCGAGCGCCGTTCATCGGAACAGGCGGCAGGCCACCGCTGGACAACGTCAGCGTGCTCGAGCGCTACGAACGCGAGGCGGCGGACTGGTCACGCGAGCATGGCGGATCGGTGGTGGAACTGCACTCATACGCGGTGAAGGCGCCTGACGATACTCTGCGTGACCGGCTGCTGGGTCGCCTCCACGAGCTGTATCCGGAGACCCGCGGTGCTCGGGTCGTCGCCGAAAAGGTGCTCTGGCACAACGACTGTCCGCGCTTCGCGCCAGGCGACTTCGCCGACCGGCCGGTCGTGACGACTCCCGATGACGGACTGGTGCTTGCCGGTGACGGTATCCGCATCGATCTGCCTGTCGCGCTGATGGAACGCGCCGCGACGACGGGATGGTCGGCGGCGAACCAACTTCTCGATCGCTTCGGCATTCGAGGTCACTCACTGCAGACGGTCCCGAACCACGGGCGGATGGCGCTGTTGAGTCGAGTCGCCGAACGGGTAAGGCCCAAGCCAGAATGAGCAGGATCGCGAAACTTCGGTCGCGGCTGTCCAAGACGGTCCCGTTCGACCTGCTGCCCGCGCTGTCTTGGCCCGCACAGCGACCGACCTACCGTGACGCCGTGCCGGCGGTGATCGACGCGGCACTGCGGCGTTCGCAACAGCGGCCGAGCGGCAACTGGTACGTCCTCGGCGCCAGTGACGCGATCAAGAACCGGCCATACGGCACGTCGGTGGCGGGACAGGAACTGGTTGCCTGGCGTGGCGCGGACGGTGCTCTGAAGGTGGGACCCGGCGCGTGCCCCCATCTGGGAGCAGACCTCGCGACAGGGACGGTCGACTGTGGTGCGCTGATATGTCCATGGCATGGGCTGCGACTGGAGGGCGGACGGGAGTTCGGTTGGCGGCCATATCCTTGCCACGACGATGGAGTGTTGGCGTGGGTGCGGCTCGACAGCATCGGAGGAGAAACACCGACCGAAATGCCCGTGTTGCCGGTACGCCCCGACGGCGAGCAGATGCACGCTGTGACACGGCTCGTCGGAACGTGCGAGCCCAGCGACATCATCGCCAACCGGATGGATCCGTGGCACGGGTCGTGGTTTCACCCGTACTCGTTCAGCCGTCTGGAAGTGCTGTCGGCTCCGCCCGCCGACGATGACCTGTCCGAGGAAATGGACCGCTTCCTCGTCGCAGTCACCTTTCGCATCGGCAGACTGGGGGTGCCGGTCGTCGCCGAATTCACCAGCCCAGAGCCGCGGACGATCGTGATGCGCATTGTCGACGGGGAGGGAACGGGCAGCGTCGTGGAAACCCATGCCACACCGGTGGGTTCGGGCCCCGACGGATCTCCGCGCACCGCGGTGATCGAGGCCGTGATCGCCCATTCGGACCGATCGGGCTTCGCCTACGCGACGCGCGCAGCGCCGTTGATCAAGCCGTTCATGCGGCATGCGGCCGCGAGGCTGTGGCGTGACGACCTGGCTTACGCCGAACGAATCTTCAAGCTGCGCAGCCTTTGATCAGTTCGTGTCGGCGGTGGCGCGCAGTCCGAGCGAGAACAGCAACCGCACGTCGGGGTCGTCCAGCGTGGTGGACAGCAACGTCTCGATGCGCCGAACCCGGTACCGCACTGTGTTGGGGTGCACGTGTAGGTGCTTGGCGACGGTGGCCACGTCGCCGAAGCCGTCGAGGTAGGCCCGCAGTGTCTCGGCCAGCATCGGATCCTCGTCACGCAGGAGTCGCACCCGCGGGTCGACGAGCCGCGACCGTCCGGCGACGTGCGACACGATCTCGTCGAGGAGCACGGTGGTGTGCGCCTCGTCCAGCGAGGTGATTTGTCCGATCGCGCCGGGATGGCGATCGGCGCTGTCGAAGACGCGGTCGATCTCGACGCGGGCGGCCGCCGCACCTGCCAGTCCGCCTAGCGGGGCCGCGACGACGGCACGAAGCGTGAGGCCGAGTTCGCGATGCATCGCGGTCACGACTCCACGTACCCACGACATCACCGACGACGGTGGACCGATCTTGGGTAGGAGCACGTAGACCCGGCCACCGGCCGAGACCGTCTGGGCATCGGCACGAAAAGCGCCGGCGCTCAACGCGATGACTCCGGTTGGCGCAGACGGCCCGCCCTGGAAGCCGACGAGCGCCGCCCGGCCGTCGACGGTGATTCCCAGTTCCCGCGCTATCGCAGCGATGTCGACATCGTCGCCGGCCAGCCCGAGTAGTTCCTGCACCTGCACCGCGTGGGTCGACGGCGTCGCTGCCAGTCGCGTCATGATCCGCGCCGCCAGCACCGCACCGCCGCGCAGAATCTCCTCGGCGTCGTCGGCCAGCGGCGCGGAGCCCTGCTGCAGCCAGATCGTGCCTGCGAAGGTCGGCGGGCGACGCGTATCGGTACTGGGCAGGTGAATGCCGACCGCCAACCGCGGGCGCAGACCCAACTCGGGGCGCTCGGCGACGCGCACGACATCGCCGCCCGCCCGCAGCGCGTCGAATATGCCCCACTGCGCGATCCACTCCAGGTGCTCGGGCGGACCGGCGCGGCCCAGGATCGTCAGGCGGCGCAACTCGTCCGCGTCGTCACTGGACGCCGAGTACGCGAGCACGTGTGATTGTTCGTCCTCGATGCTGACCATGCCGCGGGTGCCGTCGGCGATCGATTGCGCGAGGCCGAACAGGTCGGTGCCCGAGTCGCGGTCGTCCCGGTCGCCGTGATGGTCGAAGGCGTGGGTGACGAGACGGTAGAGCGACTCCCACCTCGCTCGCGGGTCGACGGCCACGACCGCGGTACCGAGTGCGACGGCCCTCCTTACCGCGGCGTCGGTGGGTTCCTTGACGAAGATGGCCGTCGGCACCGTTCCCGAACCCGCGAACTGCTGCTCGAGCCACCGCACGGCCTCGGCGTCGGCGACGCCGAGCAGGAAGAAGAGATCGGCGGAACCGGCACCGACCGCCAAACCCAACCGGACGTCGTCGGCGTCGACGAGCGCCACCGAACCGACCGGCATGTCGAGGCCGCGGGGGGCTTCGACGAGCGTCACCATCGTGCGGTCCAAGGCCAGCAGCAGCTTGCCGAGCCCGAGGCCGGAAGACAGTGCCGTCATCGCGACCTCCTTTGTGTGATCACACTATAGATCCAACACCGCTTTGTCCGATCAGCCATCGGTTGAAAACGGTCCGAGCGGGGATCCTTACTGGATGGACGCCATCAGCGACGTGCCCGCCCCGGCCAATGAACCGGTTCTCGACTACGCCCCGGGTTCAGGGGAGCGCTCCCGGCTCACCGAAGCCCTTTCGGCGCTTGCCGCCGACCCGATCGACCTGCCCCATGTGATCGGCGGCGCCCACCGCATGGGTGGCGGGGAGCGCGCCGATGTGGTGCAGCCCCACCGTCACAGCGCACGGCTGGGTACCTTCACCAACGCCGAGCACGCCGATGCGACCGCCGCCATCGACGCCGCGATCGCCGCCAAGCCCGGCTGGGAGGCCACGCCGTTCGACGAGCGCGCCGCGGTCTTCCTGCGCGCCGCCGAACTGCTCGCCGGACCGTGGCGCGAGAAGTTGTGCGCAGCGACCATGCTGGGCCAGTCCAAGACCGCGTACCAGGCCGAGATCGACGCCGCGTGTGAACTGATCGACTTCTGGCGATTCAACGTCGGGTTCGCTCGCGAGATCTACGCCGAACAGCCGATCAGCGCGCGGGGCGTGTGGAACCGGACCGACTACCGGCCGCTCGAGGGATTCGTCTACGCCATCACCCCGTTCAACTTCACCGCGATCGCGGGCAATCTGCCCAGCGCGCCCGCGCTGATGGGCAACACCGTGGTGTGGAAGCCGTCGCCCACGCAGACCTTCGCGGCATACCTGACCATGCAGTTGCTCGAGGCGGCCGGCCTGCCGCCGGGCGTCATCAATCTGGTGACGGGTGACGGCCTCGCGGTTTCCGATGTGGCACTTGCCGATCCGCGACTGGCCGGCATCCACTTCACGGGGTCGACGGCGACGTTCCAGCATCTGTGGCGTGAGGTCGGCACCCATATCGACCGCTACCACACCTATCCGCGGTTGGTCGGGGAGACCGGCGGCAAGGATTTCGTGCTGGCGCATTCCTCGGCTCGGCCCGACGTGTTGCGCACTGCGTTGATCCGTGGCGCGTTCGACTACCAGGGTCAGAAGTGCTCGGCGGCGTCACGGGCGTTCATCCCCCGATCGGTGTGGCAACAGATGGGTGACGACTTCCTCTCCGCCACTGAAGCATTGACGTACGGCGACGTCACCGACCTGACCAATTTCGGCGGTGCCCTCATCGACGAGCGAGCATTCGCGAAGAACGTCACCGCGATCGAGCGTGCCAAGAGCGCCGCGAACGTCACCGTCGCCGTCGGCGGCGAATACGACGACAGCGAAGGCTATTTCGTCAAACCGACGGTGCTGCTGTCCGATGATCCGGGCGACGAATCGTTTTCCACCGAGTACTTCGGTCCGATCCTCTCGGTACACGTGTATCCGGACGGCGACTACGAACGTGTCATCGACGTCGTCGACGACGGCGCGCGCTACGCGCTGACCGGAGCGGTGATCGCCGATGACCGTGCGGCGGTGCTGACGGCGGAGCGACGGTTGCGTCATGCCGCGGGCAACTTCTACGTCAACGACAAACCGACCGGTGCGGTCGTCGGGCAGCAGCCGTTCGGTGGCTCACGGGCATCGGGAACCAATGACAAGGCCGGCTCGCCGCTGAATCTGTTGCGCTGGACGTCGGCCCGGTCGATCAAGGAGACGTTCGTCCCCCCGACGAACCACACCTATCCCCATATGGAGGCGTGACGTGGGTGTCTTCGAGCGGGTCGCGCGCCCGGCGATCATGGCCGCCAGCCGGTCGGACGGATTGCGCCGCACAGCGGAGCGCCTGCCCGTCACCCGGCAGGTGGTGCACCGCTTCGTACCCGGCGAGACGGTGGCGCATGCGCTGGACTCCGTTGCGCAGTTGCGGAATTCGGAGCGCCTGGTGTCGATCGACTATCTCGGCGAGGACGTCACCGACGTCGACGCGGCGAACACCACCGTCGACGCCTACCTGGCATTGCTCGACGCGCTGGACCGTCGCGACGAGCCCGCGGCGGCGGTGCGGCCGCTCGAAGTGTCACTGAAGCTGTCGGCGCTGGGGCAGGCGTTGCCCCGCGACGGCGAGAAGATCGCGCTGGAGAACGCCCACACCATCTGCGAGCGGGCGCAGCGTGCCGGTGCGTGGGTGACCGTCGACGCCGAGGACCACTCGACCACGGACTCGACGCTGTCCATCGTCCGCGACCTGCGCGCCGAGTTCAGTTGGCTGGGCACGGTTTTGCAGGCGTACCTGCGGCGCACCGAGACCGACTGCAGGGAGTTCGCCGCCTCCGGCGCGCGCATTCGGCTGTGCAAGGGCGCGTACGACGAGCCCGCATCGGTGGCGTACCGCGATGGTGACGACGTCACCGCGTCCTATCTCACATGCCTGCGAGTGCTGATGGCGGGCAACGGCTATCCGATGGTCGCCTCACACGATCCTGCGATCATCGAGGCGGTTCCCGTCCTGACGCGCGAGTTCAACAGGGGCGTCGACGATTTCGAATATCAGATGCTGTACGGAATCCGCGACGCCGAGCAGTGCAGGCTGGCCGCCGAGGGCAATCACGTCCGGGTCTATGTGCCGTTCGGCACGCAGTGGTACGGCTACTTCGTGCGGCGACTGGCCGAGCGGCCCGCCAACCTGACCTTCTTTCTGCGTGCCCTGGCCGAACGCCGTCACTGAGCGGGATACGCCGCGACGTTCATGATGACGCTGCCGTCACACGGTCCACCGTCGATATCGGTGCGCCAGACTCCGCGTAGCGTCCCGTCGGCTTGCGGGGTGTAGTACGCGACCGAATGCGCCGGGTTCCACTGCTTCGGCACGCCTTCGCCCAGATAACAGTCCCACTGCCAGTCGTAGACGTGCACCCATCGGATGCCGTCCCACGTGTAGCGGGGCGGTAACGGCAGCGTCGGATTCGCGGGCTTGGGGCCGCCGACGACGGTCGACACGCAGGTGCCCGTCGAACAGTCGGTGGAAAACAGGTACACATCGCTGAAGTCGGGCTCGTGCTGCCGGGCGGCCATGCTCGTGCCTGTCTTCGAGGCCGCGTACCGCAGCAGCGAGAACGTGCCGTTCCAGATCTGGCCCGTGGCATGCGCGTGCGGGGCGGTCACCAGGCTGCCCAGGACGACGGCGACGAACACGGCGGTGAGAGTTCGCCTGGACACGATCGTGACGGTATCCGTGCACGCCCGACGGACGTCGACGGCGCGCCGCGCTAGACATCCCAGGGCCGTAAGTTGTCAAGCAGCTGCGGGCGTGCGGTGTGT